>JAJRXE010000187.1 GCA_024276455.1 Calditrichota bacterium | reverse complement strand
TTCTGGTCGATCCGGAAGTGTCTTACATTAAGCCAATCGATTTGGATGGCGATGGGCAGGCGGACATCCTGGGAGCGCCCCAAAAGGAAGTGTTGGAAGTCACCAAGCATCATCTGGAGCCCGGCGCGGAAAAATAAACTCCTGCAAGATATTTTAAATTCTCCCGGCCCCCTGTTTCGATAGGGGGCTTTTTATTTGTCCCAATTCGGTGAAGCAAATCCTGAAAAACGAACCTGCTTTATGTTACCACCCGCCTGCTGGCATCAATGGGCTGAATTTTTTCACTTTTTTATTGACAAAAACGGCGAGAGTGTTATCTTATTAAAGATGGTGTTATTATTTGAGAAAAAGTGCTCATGGGTAACACAAATCGCTTCCCGGGTCGGTTCCTCCTGCCTCAATCCGACCCCTCTATGCTGTCTTCACAACCCGATGATCAGCCATTCGCGCCTTAAAATAAATTCCCGCTTGTCAATTGACAATGAATGAACAACAGTCAAAAAACGATGAGGGTGACGATGAAACTGAAACATTGGATCAGAGTTGTGGCGGTACTTTTAATTCTGGGGAGGTTGGGATTCGGACATTCGCAGGCCAGCATCGAGGGGTACATCCGGGATTTTCAGACCCATCAACCGCTGGTAGGAGCAGAGATTGAATTGGTGGGCAAGATGAAAGGGACCGTAAGCGATTCCAGCGGTTATTTTTACCTGTCCGATTTAATGCCGGGGGAGTACCGTCTCCGGGTAAGTTATCTGGGATATTTAAGTGAGGAGCAGACGGTACGTCTGGCAAAAGGCGAAATCGCGCGGCTGGAGTTTAACCTGAAACCTCAACCGCTTTCGCTGAACAAAATTTTAGTGGAAGCGGAAAAAGTGTATTCCACGGCTTCTTCCCGGGCGGTGCGGCGTTTCGACATTAAGGTTCGTCCCACCCGCTCGGCGCAGGATATGCTGCAAATGGCTCCCGGTCTGTTTATTGCTCAGCATGCCGGAGGGGGCAAGGCGGAGCAAATTTTCCTGCGCGGGTTCGACTGCGATCACGGTACCGATGTCGCCATCGACGTGGACGGCATTCCGGTGAACATGGTGACTCACGGTCACGGACAGGGTTACGCCGACCTGCATTTTCTGATTCCCGAGGTGGTAGAAGCCATTGACGTGTACAAAGGACCCTATTTTGCGCAGTATGGCAATTTGGCCACCGCCGGTGCGGTCAGTTTTACCACCCGGGATCATCTGGAGCACAATCGGTTAAAATTTGAGGCGGGTTCTTTCCGTACCGCTCGTTTAACCGGGTTATTCCGAATACCGCACCTGGGTGCCAGGCAAAACGGCTACCTGGCGGCGCAGTTTTACCGAACCGACGGGCCTTTCGAGAGTCCGCAGGATTTTAACCGCTTTAACCTTTTCGGGAAGTTCCACCAGCATTTTTCCGCCAAAAGCAAGCTGACCCTTTCATTCAGCACCTTCGGGTCTGCCTGGAATGCCTCCGGGCAAATCCCTCAGCGAGCGGTGGACCGGGGAATTATTTCGCGCTGGGGCGCCATCGACGATCTGGAAGGGGGGACCACCGGACGTCAGAATATTAATCTGGTTTATTCCCTTCGGGACAACGCCACCCGGGAACTGCGTTTTCAGGTGTACGGGTCCCGCTACAATTTTAAACTCTTTTCCAATTTTACCTTCTTTTTAAAAGATACCCTGAATGGCGACATGATTGAACAATTCGACAATCGCCAGTTAATGGGAATGAATAGCGTTTACAAATATTCCGCCCCGTTGGGCCGTTTCTTTCACACCACCACCTTTGCCGGGGGATTCCGCCAGGACAATATTCATGTGGGGCTCTGGAAAAGTCCCGGCCGCCAGCGGGAACAGGCCTGGGTGGACAATCAGGTGGTGGAACAAAATCTTTACTTCTGGTACCGCGAGGAAATAATTTTCAGTTCCTATTTCCGGATGCAGTTTGGTTTGCGGGGCGATTATTTTACCTTCGATGTGGACGACCGTCTGGATGATCCGGCTGTGGCGGATTCCAGCGGACTTCCCCGGGCGTCCGGCTATGCCCACAAAGCAATTCTGAGTCCCAAATTGAATCTGGTTTTTAGTCCCCAGAAAACAGTGGATGTGTTCCTGAATGCCGGAAGTGGGTTTCATTCCAACGACGCCCGCGATGTCGTCATTGCCCGGAAAATGCAGGATTTGACCAAGTGGTACCGGGAGAAAGGGTACAGCGAGGCAGAAATTGCGGCGGAACTGCAACGGCGTCATCTCGATCCTGCCCAGCGCGATATCGAATTTTTACCCCGGGCGGTGGGAGCCGAATTAGGGGTGCGGACGCGCCTGTTCCAGCGGCTGAATCTGGGGTTGGCTGCCTGGTGGTTGGACCTGGAGGAAGAATTGGTTTACGTGGGGGACGAAGGAACCACCGAAATTAGCGGACCAACCCGGCGGGTGGGACTGGATATGGAAGTCCGCCTGATGCTAACCCCCTACCTCTGGTTCGATTCCGATCTGAACCTGGCCCGCGCCCGCTACCGAGACCTTCCGAAGGGAGAAAACGAGGTGCCGTTGGCGCCGCGCTTTACTTCCACTGGAGGATTGACTCTGCTACACCCAAACGGCTGGGAGGGCAGTTTGCGCTACCGGTTTATTACCGACCGTCCGGCTAACGAAACCAATACCGTGGTGGCCCGGGGGTACACGGTGGTGGACGCCACCCTGGGACGCCGCTTTGGTCCCCTGAAGCTGCTGTTAATGGCCGAAAATCTGTTGAATGTGGAATGGAACGAAGCCCAGTTCGACACCGAAAGCCGTCTGCCGGGAGAAGCTCATCCGGTTTCGGAAATTCATTTCACGCCGGGCAATCCTCGCAATTTCCGGTTGGCGATCAGTTACGAATTTTAATCCGGAAACCCTCCCACAATTCCTGAAATTCCTGAATCGCTTACTCCCCGGGAAAATAGCTCCAACACAACCACCATTTTCCCGGGGAAAAGATTGAAAAGCCCGAAAAAAAGCGCCCCACAGAGGTCCCAGCGCGCCGGGTCATTTCCTTTCCGGCAAGGATTTGTTCTCTTTCCATATTCCGGGGGCAAATTACCCCCTGTTGGAGGGATTCTTGTTAAGGGGGTGAAGGGAGGCGCCTGTCCGTTTGACCCACAACTACCTGAAAATTCTGAGAAAGAAAATGACCGCAAAATTGTTTGATTTAAAAGAAACGTTTTGCGGTGGAGCGTGGAGCGGGTTAATTTAGCGGCAGCGCCCAACCAGTGGGTGTAAAGGAGAGCGCCGAGAAGTGAATGTGGGGGAAAAACAGATCGTTGCCCGGGATTATCTGGAAACCCCAATCGGGTTGCTGGAGGTCACCGTCCGGGAAGGTCGGGTGATTGGAGTGCACTTTGTGGAGGAGCGGGAGGAACCGTTGCAGCCGGAAGACCCGGTTTTGCAGCAGGCCCTCCGCCAGTTGGCGGAATATTTCGGGGGAGAGCGGCGGGAATTTCGGTTGCCCCTGGAGCTTCGCGGAACCGCTTTCCAGAAAAAAGTGTGGAACGAGCTTCGTCGGATTCCTTTTGGAACCACTCGTTCGTACGTCCAGGTGGCAGCCGTTCTGGGAAATCCCCGGGCAGTGCGGGCAGTGGGAGCGGCAAACC
>JAJRXE010000186.1 GCA_024276455.1 Calditrichota bacterium | reverse complement strand
TCTGGTGCTGGACGGCGGCGCGACTCCCCAGGGAATCGCTTCCACAGTGGTAAAAATCGATCCCGACGCCGCCCGCATCGAGCTGGTCCGATCGGGGGCAGTGGACTGGTCAACCATTCAAGAGAAATTTCGCTTGTTCTTTGAAAACGTAACCTAACAGTTCAGCCAATGGAAAGATCGCCAATGTTTAAAATATTATTCGTGTGCACTGCAAACATCTGCCGCAGCCCGATGGCAGAGGTCATTCTGGAAAAACTGATCCTGGAGAACGGCATGGAAGAGGTCATGGAAACAGAATCCTGCGGTACCTGGGCGGTAGAAGGCCGCTCTGCGTCCTCGCTGGCACAATTGGTCGCCAAAGAACAGGGGTACGATCTCTCCACGCACCGTTCCCAACCGGTAAGCCTGCATCTGGTGAATTCCTCCGACCTCATTCTCTGCATGACCCCCTCTCACAAAAACGATCTGGTTCAAATTTTCCCCCATTTCGAATCGAAGATTTTTCTCCTGAAAGAATTTGCCCGGGAGAAAAAGCCCTTAAACCCGGCGATTGCCGATCCGGTGGGCATGAGCCTGAGCTTTTACCGTCAGATTTTCAAGGAAATTCTGGGAGAAGTGGAACGCATCTGGCCGGTGCTGAAAGAATCTGCCCTGAAAAAAGTTCAGGTGGTTTAAGGCTCCACGGTTTTTCCTCCAGCCGGTTGGCCAATTTCAGTTGGAAATTTGACCCCCCTCTCCTTATATTTGCCCCTGATGAGACTATTTCGCATTCTGTTCAAATTTCTGGTTGGGGGGCTGGCCTTGCTGGGTCTGGCTGGCTTCGGGAAAGCCCTCTGGCAGCTGCTCCCGCAGTTAATCCGCGCCCCTTCCCAGATTCTGGCTTTCCTGGGCGGCGGAGCCGTCTTTTTGCTCTTCTGGTTCGTTTACCTGGCCCATCGGGAAGGGTTCTGGAGCACGCTGGAACACGAGCTAACCCACGCCCTTTTCGCAGTGCTGTTTTTTAAAAAGATTCGCTCTCTGTCGGCCTCCCGGCAGCGCGGCGGCACCATTACCATCGAAGGCGGGAACGTAGTCATTGCCCTGTCTCCCTACTTTTTCCCCCTGGGTGCGCTACTCCTTTTACTCATTAAGCCGCTGGTGCAGCCACAGTACCAGCTCTATTTGAACATGTTGCTGGGATTTTTTTATTTCTTTCATCTGGTGCACCTTTTCCGGGAGTTTCATCCCGGACAACCGGACATCCAGATTTCCGGTCGTCTTTTTTCTCTGGTTTTTGTCGCTTTCATGAATCTGTTCTTTCTGGGGATCATTCTGAGCACGCTTACCGATCGGGGTTCCAACACCGTGGCTTTTTTGAAATCGGGGGCTGTCCACACCTTCCAGTACCTCCGTACGATTTACACCCACTTACCAACCCTGGCCGCCCCGAATCGCTAATCTTCTCAGCGCCGCTACTTCCCCTGTTTGCCGAAAAATTGACAAACCCTTTGCACCCTTCTCCACTCCACCTTATTTTTAGGCAGTCCATCAAAATAAACGGAATTTCACCAAAGAAAAAATTTTACAAAACCATCCGCCTCCCGAAGTTGTCCGTTCTGGTTGGTCCGGAAGAACAGACCGCTTCTTTAATCAGGAAGGGAAAGCATGACCCAATATTCTAAATTGTGTGAAACAGTTGGAGGGATGTCCCTTCTGGAAAAACCGCCTCCAATCGAGTTCACGGCAATCACCCGGCGCGCCCTCTTTCCACACCATGGCTCCACCCTTCCTGCGAAGGGCATCCGTTGCCGGGAAAATATTTCACCTTTCTTGCAACATATTGGGGCGATTTACGTTAATCATTTCTTAACAAATGTAAAAATTTTAAAGGAGCGTTCTTTATGAAAAAAATAGTTGGGTTGATTCTGATTCTCAGCGGTCTGCTGGTATTCGGGTGCGGTTCAAACAAATCTGCCACCGCGGAAGAGGGTAAAGCCGACCGGGCGCGGCCGAAAGTTCCTGCGGAGGAAGACTCCCGTCAGAGGGCTGCCGCGAATGCGACCCCGGTTGAAGTGACTCCCATTACCATCGGAGATATTTCCAGCTTTCTGCTCTACAGTGCCACGGTGGAAACTGAACAGATGGCCGATGTGTACGCCCGCATTCCCGGTTTGGTGGAAGAAATTTTTGGCGAAGAGGGCCAATTTGTCAAAAAAGACCAACCGCTTTTGCGCCTGGAGCAGGACGAACACATCCTGCAGGAAGAAAAAGCCCGGGTGCAATTCGAGCAGCAGAAAAACGATTTTGCCCGGCTGGAAAAACTGAAAGAGAAAAACCTTATCAGTCTGGAAGAGTACGAGAAAGCGCGGCTTACCTTGCGTCAGGCCGAGCTGGAGTGGAAACAGGCCAGGTTAAACCTGGATTACACCACGGTGCGCTCGCCCATTAACGGAGTGGTCGGCGATCGTTTCGTCAAAGTGGGCGACCGAATTCAAACCAGCACGAAATTATTTGTCATCAGCAATTTAAAGGAAAAAGTGGCGAAAATTTTCGTTCCTCAAAACGAGCTACCCAAATGTTACCAGAACCAACCGGCCGTCATTGTGAGCGACGTGCTCCCGGAGCAGGAATTTGCAGGCTGGGTGAAGCGCATCAGCCCTATTATTGACCCGCTGAGCGGCACTTTTAAAGTGACTGTGGGAATCAAGGATTCCAAAGGGCAGTTAAAACCGGGCATGTTCGTCAGCGTTCGGCTCATTGTGGACACCCACCGGAACACCCGTCTGCTTCCCAAAGCCGCTCTGATTTACGAGAATGAACGCAGTCATTTCTTTGTGGTGAAGGGCGATTCGGTGGAACGGGTGGAGCTGAAGAAAGGATTTGAAGACGCTCAGAAAGTGGAAGTGCTGAACGAATTACCTCCCGGAACGCCAGTGGTGGTGCTGGGACAGGCCGGTCTTCGAAACGGTTCCCGGGTCAGAATCACCGACAACCACTACTATCCCTGGCAAAACATTCCCGAGACAATATCCAAACAGCCGACGGGAAAAGCGAAATCCCCGGCGGAAGGAAAGCGGGCCGGTCAAGCAAGTTAATGGCACCTTCCCTGTTTTTAACCGTATTTCAAAAATAACCTTAAACCCGGAACGAAACAGGTTGTGATTTATGCAAACATCCAAATTTACCGATAAAAGTTTTTTTCAGTTTACCACTACCCGGCCGGTGGCCATTATAATGATTGTGGCCGGTATTCTGGTCTTCGGCTGGTTGTCTTACCAACAACTCAGCCTGAATTTAATGCCGGAAATTTCCTACCCGTCCCTCACCGTTCGGACCGAATACCCCGGAACGGCACCGGAAGAAGTGGAAACCACCATTTCCCGACCCATTGAAGAAGCGCTGGGGGTGGTTTCCGATCTGGTTTCCATCAGCTCAATCTCTAAAGCCGGGCAATCCGATGTGATTCTGGAATTCAACTGGGACACGGATATGGACAAAGCCATCAGCGAGGTGCGAGAGAAGCTGGACCTGGTGTTTTTACCGGAAGACGCCGAAAAACCGATCATCCTGCGCTACGATCCCTCCCTGGATCCCATTATTCGCCTGGGACTGACCGGAGGTCCCGATCTGTTTTTTACCCGCTACGTGGCGGAAGAGCAGATTAAACGGGAGCTGGAAACGGTGGACGGGGTGGCGGCGGTCAAGGTAAAAGGCGGACTGGAAGAAGAAATCTGGGTGGAGTTGAACGAGCAAAAAATCACCCTCATGGGACTGGACATTCAGCAAATTCGCCAGCGCCTGGCGCAGGAGAACGTTAATCTGGCGGGCGGAAACCTGCAGGAGGGACAAACCGAGTACATTGTACGGACTCTGAACGAGTTCCGTTCGGTGGAAGAAATCGGTAACATTCTGCTCAATTTCGAAAACGGACGGGAAGTCCGCTTGAAGGACCTGGGGCGGGTGTACCGTACCCACAAAGAACGCCAGATTATTACCCGCTTAAACGGTCAGGAAAGTGTGGAGCTGGAGATTTACAAAGAGGGAGACGCCAACATTGTAGAAGTAGCCCGGCGGGTGAGGGAAAAGATTTTTGGTACCCCGGCTCAACAGGCTTACGTGAGACGACTAAAACTTCAGGAGAAAACAGTTCCCGGCGCGAAAGAGCAGAAGACAGCCAGCCAGCCACAGAAAATGGACCGCCAGAAACGGCGAGAGGCGTTTCGGCAGCAGATGCTGAAACGACAGATGACCGACTTTATTAATTACAAACTGCCCGATGGCATGCAACTGCACCTGCTTACCGACCAATCGGTATTCATCAGCAATTCCATCAAAGAAGTGAAAAATACCGCCATTCTGGGAGGCATTCTGGCGGTGATTGTACTGTTCTTTTTCCTCAACAATCTACGCACCACCCTCATTGTAGGACTCTCCATTCCTATTTCCATTATTGCCACCTTTGCTCCCATGCGCCTGTTCGATGTCTCTTTGAACATCATGTCGTTGGGAGGACTGGCCCTGGGCATCGGCATGCTGGTGGACAATTCCATTGTGGTGACCGAAAGCATTTTTCGCTGTCGGGAAGAAGGCGACGGTTTTGTCGAAGGGGTGGTCCGCGGTGTCCGGGAAGTGGGGGCGGCCGTTACGGCTTCTACCCTGACCACCATTGCGGTGTTTTTCCCCATGGTGTTTGTCAAAGGGGTAGCCGGCCAGATTTTCGGCGACATGGCCCTCACGGTGGTTTTCTCTCTGCTGGCGTCCCTGGCGGTGGCACTCTTCTTCATTCCCATGCTGGCCTCCCGACAGGTTCAGCTGGAAAAATTCCGGGGCAGCAGCGAAACTCCCCGGGATTTCTTCAAAAAATTCCCCAGTGTCCAACAATTCAAAGACAGTTTACAGGCGTTTTCCCACCGCTGGAAACAAAGCCACTCTGTCTGGAAAATCATTCTGGCGGTTTTCGCTCCCCTCTGGTTCGCCTACGTACTCCTGCGCTTCCTCATCTTTTTCTTGCTGAATGTTGCCAGTAAAATTTTCACCCTGCTCCTCTTACTTCTGGGGCTTCTCATCCGAGGAGTCACGCTGGTGGGAAACAAAATTCTTTCCGGTCCGGTGGCATTTTTACTGAAAGGATTTAATCGCGGCATGGAGTGGATTTACCGGCTTTACCCCCGGCTTCTGGATCGGGCGCTGGCCAATCGTGGCAGTGTGCTGGTCGGGGTGCTCATTCCCTTCCTGATCGTCATTTTCGTTCTGTTACCACGCCTGGGACAGGAACTCATTCCGGAAGTTCACCAGGGGGAATTTAATGTGGAATTGACCCTTCCGGTGGGTACGCCGGTGGAGAAAACCGTGGTCACCATCACGCCCATTGAACAAATGATTTTGCAAAACGGAGAAGTGGAAAAAATTGCCACGGTCGCCGGGGTGGATTTGACCCAGGTATCCAATAGCGAAGCGGGCGAACACACTGCCAAGATCACGGTGACCCTGAAGCCCAGTCGGGACGTTGCCAGCCAGGAAGAACGGGTCATCGAGCAAATCCGACAAAATCTGGTTAATTACAGCGGCATGTCGTACAAAATTTCCCGTCCGGTTCTGTTCAGTTTCAAAACCCCGGTGGAAGTGGAAATCAAAGGGTACGACCTGGACGAACTGACCCGGGTTAGCCGTCAGGCCGTGAAAGTCATGTCGCAAATCCCCGGACTGTACGACGTAAAATCCAATCTGCAGAGCGGCAATCCGGAAGTGCAAATCATTTACGACCGCAATCGGTTGGCCTTTTACGGATTGAATATTCTGGACGTGGCGAATATTGTACGGAACAAAGTTCGCGGCGACATTGCCACCCAATTTAAAGAGGAAGACCGCCGGATCGACATTCGCGTAAAAATTCGCGAACTGGACAAAGCCGGACTGTTTGACCTCCGCCGCCTGAATGTGAATCCCAATGGCGAGGTTCCCATTCCGCTGGAGAGCGTCGCTTCCATTACCATTGACGAAGGTCCCAGCGAAATCCGGCGGATCAATCAGCAGCGCTCGGCGCTGTTAATGGCCAATATCTCCGGACGCGACCTCTCCAGCGTGAGCGCCGACGTGTACCACGCCTTGCAATCCATTCAAATGCCCCGGGATTTCTCCTTCGAAATCACCGGGCAGAACAAGGAGATGGAAGTCTCGTTAAACAGTCTGCGCTTGGCTCTCCTGCTGGCCATTTTCATGGTGTACATCGTCATGGCCTCCCAGTTCGAATCGTTTCTGCATCCGTTCGTGATTCTTTTTACCGTCCCGCTGGCGCTTATCGGAGTGGTCATGGTGCTTTACATTCTGGGAATCCCCCTGAATGTAATGGTGTTTCTGGGGCTCATCATGCTGGCGGGAATCGTGGTGAACAACGCCATCGTGCTGGTGGATTACATCAACCAATTGCGCCGGCGGGGATTGGGAAAAATGGAAGCCATCAAACAGGCCGGGCAGGTGCGCTTACGTCCCATACTGATGACCACCACCACAACGGTGTTGGGTCTGCTGCCCATGGCGTTGGGTCTGGGCGAAGGGGCAGAAATTCGCACTCCCATGGCCATTACCGTGATTGCCGGCCTCATCAGTGCAACGCTATTAACCCTGGTGGTTATTCCCACCCTGTATGCCATTTTCGAGCGGGGAGAGTAACCAGGCATCGGGATTCGCTTTTATTGCCCGGACCTCTGATCGGGTTACGGCAACATGGTTAAACAGCCGATTTCTGCGGGGGGCGGAAAATACAAAAACAAGGTGAATGCAAGGGAGTTTTTCATGAATAAACAGGCGTTCTTGCCCAGATTGGCGGTTAACCGCCCGGTGACCATCATCGTCACGTTTCTGGCGATTCTGGTAGTGGGATTCATTGCTTACCAGCAAATCCCCATTGAATTGTTGCCTTCCGGCTTCAATCCGCCCTACCTGGGCGTCTGGATTCCCTACCGTAACGCTAATCCGCAGGAAGTGGAACAACAGATCGCCCGTCCGGTGGAGGAGCAGGTGCGAACCATTGCCGGAATTCGCAAAGTGGACTCTTACAGCGGCAGCGACGGCTGCTGGCTCTGGCTGGAATTCAGCCAGGATACCGACATGGATCTGGCCTACGACCAGCTCCGCGACCGCATGGAACGGGCCCGGGTGGAACTACCGGACGACGTGGAACGGTACTTCCTGCGCCGTTTCGGACGCAACGACGCTCCGGTCATTTTTCTCTCGGTGTCGTTTACCGAAACGGTGGAAGATCCTTATTACATTGTTGAACATTACATCCAGCGCCCCATCGAGCGCATTGACGGGGTGGGCAATATCGAAATCTGGGGAGCAGAAGAGAAAGTCATCCTCATTCAGGTGGATCAACAAAAAGTCAACGCGTACCAGATCAATCTCTTCGAGGTCATGAACCAACTCCGGAACGACAATTTCGCACTTTCTTCCGGCTGGGTCATGGAAGGAGAAAAGAAGTTCCTGGTACGTTCGGTGGGACGCTTCCGCAGTCTGGAAGAGATTCGCAAAATTCCCCTGAACCAAAAAGGCTTAACGCTGGGGGACATTGCTGAGGTCGTGTACGACGTGCCGGAACGGAACTGGTACCAGCGCATCAACGGGAAACCGGCTTTTAAACTGGAGATCGTAAAAGAATCGTTGGCCAACACGGTGGCGTTAAGTCGCGAGCTCCGCCGGATTATTGAAGAAATTAAGCAACAGCCGGCCCTGCAAAACGCCGAAATCACTGTTCTGTTTGCCCAGGGCGATTTGATTGAAGATTCCATCCGCAACTTACTCGACACAGCGCTCTGGGGCGGACTCTTCGCTCTGCTGGTGATTTATTTTTTCCTGCGCCGTTTCCGGATGACCTTCATCATGACGGTGGCCATTCCTCTTTCGGTGCTCATCTCCCTTACAGTCATCTATTTTATCGGCTGGACGCTGAACACCATCACCATGATGGGGCTCATGATTAGTGTGGGCATGGTGGTTGACAATGCCATTGTGGTATTGGAAAACATCTACCGCAAGTTAAACGAGGGGATGGAATCCCGGCGAGCGGCCATCGAAGGAGCCAGTGAAGTGTCGCTGGCCGTCACCATGGCCACCCTCACCACCATCGTGGTCTTCCTGCCCATTCTGCTGATGAAGGACAATGTGGGATTCAATTTTTACATGCAGCGAATCGGCCTGCCGGTTATCTTTGCCCTGTTGGCCTCGTTGGGTGTCGCCCTGGTCCTCATTCCCCTGGCCACCACCAAAATCATTTCCCGCCGAACGGTAAAAGAACGCCGGGTCATTACCCGGGCAAAATCGTACTACCGGAGCAGCCTACAGTGGGCCCTGAGTCACCGTCTGGATGTGGTGCTGGTGATTCTGGCCATCATGGTTATTACATTCGGATTTCTAGCTCCCCGGGTTCCCAAGGTGGACAATCAGGGTGGCAGTATCAGCGATTTCTTTCTGGTCTTCGACCTGCCCCACAATTACACCCTGGAAGATGCCAACGCCTTTTTCAAAGAAGTGGAAGACACCATCTTTGCCCACGCGGAAGAATACGATTTAAAGGCGGTGGATGTGGGATTTCGGAAAATCCGGGGACGCATTCGCGGTTTCCTGAATCCGCCTCTCCGCGAGCAGTGGTACAATGTGATTTATGACGCCGCCCTTTCTTTTCTGGGCATGGAGCCCCAGAAAAAAATGGACCGAGAAGCGGTTCTGGCTGACCTGAAAGAACGCATTCCCCTGAAACCGGGCGTTAAATTCCGTACTTCCTGGCGTAGCGCCTCCCAGAGCGACGAGGGGACCGTTTCCATCATGTTGTACGGAGACGACACCGAGAAACTGGCCGAGCTGGCCGGCGAGGTGGAACGCCGCATGCGGATGCTCCCGGGGGTCATCAGTGTGGAAACCGATCGGGAAGCCGGCGGTGACGAGGTAAAAGTTGTCATCGATCGCAACACCGCCCAGCGCAACGGCATCAATCCCAACCAGGTGGCGTTTACCCTGATGTACGCGGTGCGGGGAATTACCCTGCCCCGTTTCCATGCTAAGGATCGGGAAATCGAAATGCGTATTCAGTACAAAAAAGAATACCGGGAGAATCTGGAACAGCTGAAAAACATTAAATTCACCACCAAAGAAGGAAAAACCATTCCGCTCTCTGCCCTGGCCCGTTTTCAATTCGATAAGGGCTTCGGACAAATTGGGCGCACCAACGGCAAAACGTTTCTGGCGGTGAAAGCCCGCACCACCACCGACGATCTGGCTAAAATCTCTCGCCAGATCGACCAGCTAATGAAGGATTTTCCCCTGCCGTACGGGTATTCCTGGGAAAAAGGACAGCGCTTCCGCCGAATGGGTGAACAAAGCAGCAGCTTCGGACAGGCCATGATCATTGCCGTGGTGTTCGTGTTTTTGCTCATGGGAATCTTGTTTGAATCGTTCGTACTCCCCCTCTCGGTGTTGATTGCCATTCCCCTCTCTCTTTTCGGGGCTTACCTGGGACTGTACGCTACCAATACCCCGCAGGACCTCATGGCGGGAATCGGGATGATTATTCTCATCGGAGTGGTGGTGAACAACGCCATTGTACTGATCGATATGATTAACCGCCGCCGCCGGGAAGGCATGGAACGCACCGCCGCCATTTTGGACGCCGGTGTCCACCGCTTTCGTCCCATCCTGATGACCAGCTTCACTACCATTGGCGGGCTGCTTCCCATGGCCATGGGCAATGCCGCCCTGATCGGCATCCCTTACGCCCCTATGGGACGGACGCTGATTGGCGGACTGTTTGTGAGCACCTTTCTCACCTTGCTCGCCGTTCCGGTGCTGTACACCCTGTTCGACGACATGAGCCTGTATTTCCAGCGGGTGTTAGGTTGGTTTCGGCAGAAACCTTCCCTGCCTGCGACCGGAGAGGCAATTGAAAAACAGTGAACCGACACGTACGGAATGAGGGTTTTCCGGGATGACACCCAATAAGAGGTGGGAAGCGAAAGGCGAAAAATTTCCCTTTGTCCATTTGCCAGGATTCGTAAGCAAAATAGGTAGCCGCTGAATTTTTGAAAATCATCCCCGATTTTCGGTCACTGGTTCAATGGTCATTTGTCCCCCCTGGATGTCATTAAAAAATCCTCCCGGTTTTTTCCTGGTAGCCGCCGGCCTGTCCGGCTATGCGTCAGCCAGACGAGCGGGTGTTTCGCAGGCAATAAGATTTGAAACGACGGAGCTCTGGCTCCGTCGATCAACGCGGCAAAAGCCGCGTTGTCTACTTCCCGGTTTTCTTCTCTAAACGGGCAATCTTCTCTTCCAGGTGCTTAATGTAAAAATCGAATTCATCCAGAATTTTATGCCACACATTCACGTCCCGTACTTCGGCATTTGCCCGTCCCATCAGACGGGCAAAACGCATCAGAAAATTCTCCCAATTGTCGATGGGCTGAAAACCGATTTTCTCCAAACTCTGCCGCAAATGCCTGTACAACGCCTCCAGCTGGGACCGATTTGCCAGCCGCCAGTGGTAGGTGCGTTCTTCTCCATAGGCTACCTGGAAAAATTCGTAGGCGTATAACATCACTGCCTGGGCTAAATTCAAAGAAGGGTGTTTCACCTGAGCCGGAATGGTACTGATGGCATCGCAGAAGGTGAGTTCGTGGTTCGTCAAACCGGAATCTTCCCGACCAAACACCACCGCCACTGTGTGCTCCGCCGTAATGGGCACCGCTTTTTCCGCTAACTCCCGGGCCGTGTAATAAGGCAGATGCAGTCCCCGGGTACGCTGCGTGGTGGCCACCACAAAGTGCATCTCCGCCACCGCTTCTTCCAGACTGTTTACCACCCGCGCGCTTTCCAGAATATCCTCCGAGGCGTGGGCTAACCAGCGGGCTTCCGGAGACAGATAATCGCAGGGGTTTACTAACACCAGATTGGAAAATCCCATGGTTTTCAACGCCCGGGCGGCTGCCCCCACATTGCCGGGCGTCTGGGGCTCCACCAACACAAAATAGACGTTTTCGGGACGAATTCGCATGCCCACTCCACTTCCCCTTTACCCGGCCGCTTCCGCCGCCAGTAATTTTCGTACCGCGTTCACCATTTCCGCCAGATCAACCTGCTGCTGCGCACCACTACGCATGTCCTTAATATTTACCAACCGGTTTTGAATTTCATCCGGACCGGCAATGAGCACCAGGGGAATTCCCTTGTCGTTTGCCAGACCAAACTGTCCTCGCAGCTTGGACTTGCCGGTGTACAGGTCGGTATTAATCCCTGCGTCCCGCAAGGTGCGGGCAATTTTTATGGAATAAGGCAGCGAATCGCGGTCGAACACGGTAACCAGCACCTGCACGGAAGTGCGTAAATTTTCCGGAAACATGTTCAATTCTTCCATCACGGTAATGATGCGTTCCAGTCCAATGGTCGTGCCGGTAGCCGGCTGATCCTGCCCCGAGAACAGCCCAATCAGACGATCGTAGCGTCCGCCGCCGGTAATACTGCCAATGCGCGGCTCTTCCACCACCGTTTCGTAAATCGGACCGGTGTAGTAGTCCAATCCCCGAGCCAGGTAAAGGTCAAACAAGAGAAATTCATCCGGGATTTCGTATTCTTTCAGAAAACCAAACAGTTCCCGCAGCTCCGCCAGACCCTCCAACCCAATTTCGCTGTCGGCAAAAGCCTTTTCCAGCTGATTCAACCGCTCCTGGTTGCTACCAGAAATTTCCAGGTAGTTCAGAATGCGTTCCCGGGCGTCGGCAGGAATTCCCCGTTTCTCCAGCTCACCCTGTACGCCCTCCAATCCGATTTTGTCGAACTTGTCGATGGCGCGACAAATTTCCACCTCTTTTTCGATTCCCGCACCGGAAATCTCGGTTAAACCGCTTAACACCTTTCGATTGTTAATGCGAATCTTAAACCCCGAGAATCCCAGCTTCTGCAAAGTTTCGTAAATAATGGCAACAATTTCCGCATCCGCCAGCATGGAAGCGCTGCCGATGATGTCCACGTCGCACTGGTAAAATTCCCGGTAGCGGCCTTTTTGCGGTTTATCGGCCCGCCACACCGGTTGAATCTGGTACCGTTTGAACGGCTTGGGTATCTGGGGGTACATGGCCACCACTCGGGCCATGGGCACCGTCAGATCGTAGCGCAAACCGACTTCTCGGTCGCCCCGATCGGTAAACCGGTAGGTCAAGCGGTCGCCCTCTTCACCGTATTTTCCGGACAGGGTTTCCCACAGTTCAATGGTAGGAGTTTCCAGCGGTTCAAACCCGTACTTTTCAAACACCCGTTTAATAATGTTGATTACGTAATTTCGTTTAATCATTTGTTCCGGTAAAAAATCTCGCGTGCCTTTGTAAATGCGCGGTTGAATCTTTGCCATAAGTACTCCTTGTAAATGTTTCCTAATTGTCGATCCGGGCACCTTCGGCAATCCAGGTCCGAATGGCCAAAATCTTTTTTTCTTCCAGGGGCGGCCGGCGGTAAGGCATGGGCGGACTGGCGGCACCCACCAACACCTGGAAGAGCAAGCTGTTCTCCGGATCACCCGGAATGACCACCTTTTCCCCTTTGTTGTTGATGAAGTTCGGATTAGACGTTTCCAGGTCCAATCCGGCGGCAGGATCGATGCTCTGGTGACAATTTCCCCCGGCAGCGCAATCTTTCAGAAACAGCGGGTGAATATGTTTCGAAAAACTCAGGTTGGAATCCGGAAAAACAATTTCCTGCTCCGGTTCAGTGGAATCTTTACTGCAGTTCGCCCAGAAAACAATTTGACTGAAAAGCACCAAATAAATAAACATTCCTAAAATTTTTATTAACTTTGTTCGAAATTTTTTGATATTTTTCATTCTTTTTCACCCATTTTTTCTTTAATTTTGGCTTAAAATTTAGTAAAAATTGACGTTTATATAAAGAGATTTATTTAAAAGACCCCGGAGAATACGTAATGGATAATCCAAATCGTCCAGAACCACGTACGATTTTAGTTGTAGATGACGAGCCGGCCATGCACAAGCTCATTGAATTTCAATTGTCCCGGCGCAATTTTAAGATTGTGAGCTGTCTGGAAAGCGAGAAAGTGGTGGATTTTGTTACTAAACACCATCCCGACCTGGTCCTCATGGATTTAATGATGCCGGAACTGGACGGTATTAGCGCCACGCAGCGCATCCGTAACATGGATCTGAATTCCTACCTGCCCATCATCATGGTGACGGCAAAACGGGAGATTCGCGACATTGTGGCGGCCCTGGAAGCCGGAGCGGACGATTACATCACCAAACCGTTCGAAATTGAGGAATTGGCCGCTCGCATAAAAACCATGTTGCGCCTCAAAGAGCTGAACGATTCGCTCATGATGAAAACCCACGAACTGGACCAGGCCAATCAGCAGATCACCCGTCTCAATCAGGTGCTGGTGGAAACAAATCGCAAGCTGCAGAAAAAAGTGTACAATCTGCACAACCTTTTTGAGATTAGCTTCGATGTGATGAGCAAAACCGTCCCGACGGAGCTGATTAACACCGCTTTGTTACACGCGCTGGGCATTTTTGCCGCCAAAAGCGCCATGCTCATGATCACCAACCAGGAAAACCCCGACATTTTCGAGGTGGTGGATTCCAAAGGCTTTCTGAGCGAGAAAATAAAAGACTTCAAAGTGCTGAGGCACGACAAGTTGGTCCATTACCTGGAACTCATCAAGAAGCCCTTTCAGATTCAAGAGGTGACCAAAGAGTTTAAAGAGATCATTCCCGAATTGAAGAAAATGGAAATCCGGGTGGTGGCGCCGCTCTTTCGCAACGAGGAGATCACCGGCATTCTGTGCCTGGGACCGAATGTGACCGAAGACGCCTACTCGGAAGATGTGCTGGAAATGGTTGGTATTGTCGCCAACATGCTTTCGGTAGCCTTGCACAATGCCGAGAATTTTGACAAAATCCGGGCCATGTCTTACACCGACGACAAAACCGGCCTGCACAATTACCGCTTCTTCAAACTGCGTTTGAAAGAGGAGCTGGCCCGGGCACGCCGGGTGGGGTCCTCCCTCTCGCTGCTCATCCTCGATGTGGACTTTTTCAAAAATTACAACGACACCCTGGGGCATCCGGCCGGCGACGAAGTGTTACGCCAGCTGGCGGACATTCTGAAAAACATCGTTCGAGACAACGACATTGTCGCCCGCTACGGAGGCGAGGAATTCGCCCTGATTCTGCCCTCCACCAACCGCCGGGGCGCCGAAGCACTGGCAGAACGCATTCGTAAGCG
>JAJRXE010000185.1 GCA_024276455.1 Calditrichota bacterium | reverse complement strand
CCCATTACGCCACGGCAGATGAGCCGGCCCTCAAAGATATCATCTGGATTGAACAGCAATGGGAGGTGGCACGATTACGCAGCCGCAATCAAAAATGTCTACTGGTATTGGACGAGATTCAAAAAATCCCGGGATGGTCGGAAACCGTCAAGCGACTCTGGGATGAAGATAGCCGGACCAATAAACCAATCCAGGTAATTCTATTGGGATCTTCTCCTTTACTTATGCAGCGTGGATTAACCGAGAGTCTGGCCGGTCGCTTTGAGACTATTCCGGTAACCCATTGGTCATTCCATGAAATGCACGACGCTTTTGGTTGGGATTGGAAGCAGTATGTGTTTTTTGGGGGGTATCCCGGTGCGGCGGCGCTTATTGGGGACGAAAATCGCTGGCGCAACTATATCCGCGATTCCCTGATTGAAACGACTATATCCAGAGATATATTATTGATGAAGCGGGTCGATAAACCGGCCCTACTGCGTCGCTTGTTTGAACTGGGATGTCGGTATTCCGGTCAGATTCTCTCTTATCACAAAATGTTGGGTCAATTGCAGGATGTTGGAAACACTACCACGCTGGCCCATTATCTACGCCTGCTGGAGAGTGCCGGGTTATTGGCGGGGCTTTCCAAATATAGCATCAAGACCCATCGACAGCGGGCCTCCAGTCCCAAGCTGCTGGTATTGAATACCGCGCTGATGGCGGTTTATTCGGGATTAACTTTTGAGAAAGCCCGGCTGGATACCGAATTCTGGGGACGGTTGGTTGAATCAGCCGTTGGAGCGGCCCTTTATAATGGGTCTTTGGGTAAAAATATGGAATTGTTTTACTGGCAGGAACAGAATCGCGAAGTGGATTTTGTTCTGGCAAAAGGGAAAGAAGTCCTGGTGTTGGAAGTTAAAAGCGGTCGACGAAAAGATCGCCTGCCCGGACTGGAATTGTTTTCCCGGAAGTTTCCGGTCAGGAAAAAACTACTAATTGGGGCGGATGGAATTCCGCTAGAAGAATTTTTCACTCTCGAACCCGAGGATTTGTTTTCTTAAGAATCATAATTTACGTTCCTAAGAACATTTTTTGTGGACGTTTGTTCTCATTTAAAGATGACAAAAGATCCCACTCTGGAGGTTCTTATGTTTGCTAAAGTTTTGTCAGAGGAAACAGGAAGAGAACAGGATATTGAGTTCAAACGAAACGATTATTTCGGAAGAGCAAAAGAGATCGAGAGAACCGAATCGAAAAATAACTTAAGAAATCTTTGCGCCTTGGCGTCTTGGCGCGAGGCGGTTTTCGGAGGTAATAAATGCGCACTTATCTGGATTGTTTAACCTGCATCGTTCAGCAGGCCATTCGCACCTTGCAGCTGCACAGCAATGATGAGCAGTGGATCAAAGAGCAAATGGATGCATTCTTTCCCCTAATGCGTCAGGTTTCTCTGGAGCTTTCTCCGCCGGAAAACAGCCTGATGATGTACCGGTACGTGGCGCAGGTTACCGGTAATCCCGACCTGTTCAAACCAATGAAGGAAGCGAATACCCGCAAAGCGCTGGAACTTTACCCTCGCCTGAAGCGGCGGGTGGCGGAGTCAGACGATCCCCTTCTTACGGCGGTGCGGATTGCCATTGCCGGCAATATTATCGATTACGGAGCCAATCACACCTTCGAACTGGAGCGCGATGTGGAGCGGGTGTTAGCGCAGGATTTCGCCCGCCTGGATTACCCGGAATTTCGTCGCCAGGTGGAACGTGCCCGCCACATCCTTTACATCGGAGACAACGCCGGAGAAACGGTCTTCGACCGTGTTCTAATCGAAACCATGAACAAGCCCACCACTTTTGCCGTGCGGGAAAAACCGATTATTAACGATGCCACCAAGGAAGACGCTGTGGCGGCTGGTCTGGACAGGGTGGCGCGGATTGTCTCCAGCGGTTCGCCCGTTCCCGGTACGCCGCTGCACCTCTGTACTCCGCAATTTCGGGAGCTTTTCCGCACCGCCGATCTGGTAATCGCCAAGGGCCAGGGCAACTACGAGACCCTGGATGGGGCGCCCCGTCCTGTTTTTCTGCTTTTTAAGGTCAAATGCGAGGTCATTGCCCGCCATAGCGGTTTACCGAAAGGGGGCATCGTGCTGTGGTACCGAACCTGATTTTATTTGTCCGAAAAGACCGGAATATTTTGCAGTTCTTTAATCTCTTAGATTTTCCTCCGTTCCAGAAACTCACTTTCAAATTACGAGGGAAACTGTTCCTTGATCAGTTCGATCTGTATATTCATGTCCTCAACCATGGTGGGGCCATGAAATCCCACTTCTTTAAAATAAATTTTTCCATCCGGTCCGATAAACACCTTGGTGGGGATGCTTCCAACTTCAAATAATTTCATGACACTGTTTTCCGCATCGTCGAGCAGGACCGGAAAAGAAAAACCGTATTTTTGCATGTATTTTTTTACTTTTTCTACCCGCTTTTTTCCCGTTACCCCTTCTTTGGTGTTAACGGCGAATAAAACCAGATTCGGATTGTCCCGATTGTCTTCCCAGAACTTTTGCAGATAGGGAAAAGAAGCCTTGCAGGGGGCGCACCAGGTGGCCCAGAAGTCCAGGATTACAATTTTACCCCGGAGATCAGCCAGCGTTACTTTGCCGCCATCTAAACGATTCAGGGTAAAATTCGGTGCTGGTGGCGGAGGGGTAAGCATGGTGCGGGCAAATTCTTGTTTCCGAAAGATTCCGCTTTCTTCTTTGGCTTTTTTTAGCAATTCTTCGGCAGAATTTTTGTCCCCTGTTTTCTTTTGGTACGCAATCCGAAAAAGATCTTCGATTTTTCGACTGTAATTGGCAGTTCTTATCGCATGTAAGGCCGTCTCGCTCGCTTTTTCCCATTCTCCCCTGTCAATTAAAAATTGAATGTATTCTTCCAGAAACGCTGTCCGTTGGTGCGAATAAAGAGACAATTGGTTTAATCTCTGAAAGCATTTTTCCGCTTTGTTGTCCTGCCCCAATTTGTGATAGGCAATAGCCATTGCTCTTAATGGCGCATATAATTTGGATTGTTTCTGTTTTTCTCTTTTTTTCCTTGAATACGAGGGATAGGATGGGGGGTTTTCTTCCAGTTTCTGGACAACCTTTTGTCCCAGTTGAATGATCGATTCCCATCTTTGTAATGCGGTTAAATCTTTAAACATGTAGTCGGCCCAGTTGAAATAAGAATCCGTCCCTTCAACTTCCTTCTCCAATTGTGACAGGCGTTGTAATCTTTCCTCAATATTCTGGATTTTATTAATCTTTTTAATTTTATTGCTGATAAGGTAACGGTGTTTGGGAGAGAGCTTTGCGATCTGCTTTAAAACTTTTTCCGCTTTTTTTGGATTCGTTCGGTAAAAAAAGACATAAGCCAGCTCCAATATGTGAATATCGTGAGGATGTTTGGCAACATATTCGTCCAGGTCTTGACTGATTTTCCCGATTTCCTCCTGATCGTTATTCTTGAGGGCCAGCCCATATCGTAAATTGGTACTCACTACCCTGGCTCTCCAATTTTCGGGATACAGTTTAATTTCCCTGGAATAGTATTGCAGGGCGGAATCCTTGTTGAACTTTTTCAAGTCCATTAAAAAAGAAACCATTCCATCTCCCCACACTTGCGAAAGGGCAGAATAAGCTCCTTTAACTGGTTTACCTTGGGAATTAAAAAGGAGGACGTCCCATCCTTGTCCATTGTTATTGTCGAATTTGCGACCAGACCTGAAGACCATGACAATACAACCGGTTGACGAGTCCGGTTTGAGTTTTGCGGACCAATCGCGGCCGCGATGTTGCATTGGTGTTTCGACTAACCGCCCTTTTTCCAGTATCTCTCTACTGGTGGGGTTTCGTGGAACAAATAACGCTTGAAGAGTAACGCTGTCCTCCTTTGCAAGAGGGGAATTTTTTCCTGGAGAATAAGAGATCGTTAGAATTTTCGTTTGCTGAGGTTTTTCAGGAATAATTTGAACCTGACTGTATTCAGGTAATTCTTTCTCGCAACCCAGAAGAAAAATAAATACAGAAATCAATAATGGAATTAATAGTTTCACCATGTTGCCCTCTTTCGTTTTGAGTTTAAATAAATAGCCCAATAAGTATTGGGCTATTTATTTTAAAAATGTTGTTGAAAATGTTTGAAAAATTATTCCTTACAACTGAATATCCATTCCAATTTTGGTTATCCGTCCAAGGGAAGGGGTAATCTCATTATACGCTGCTTTTTGATAATTAGTAAGGTTGTCGATATCTAAAAATACGGACAGGGAATTGGTTATCCAATAGTTGCAACGTAACCGGAGTTTAAAAAATCCATCTTTCCATTTTAAGTTTTCCGGATCGTCGCGATCCAAACGAGGAATGTCAGGATTGTAATAGCCGTCGTACAATCTGATGTAATTATCGACCAGCATTTTCCCGGTATAGCTTACATCCAGGCCCAAAAATCCGCCTTTATAAGAACCGGGGATGAAAGCAGGCAACATGTACCCAATGTTAAGAGAAGCGGTATTCTGAGGGGTGTACAATTTCGTAGCGCCTTCTTGATATTTCCAATTCAGAGAACTCTGATTTTTCCCATATTTACTGTCCGTGATTGTGTAAGAAAAGCTGATCGTGAAGGGGTTTAACAGTAATTTACCGGCGAATTCCCATCCCTTATTGAAAAATTCGTTTATGTTTTGGTATTGATATTCTCTTTTCGGGGTGGTTGGGTCATCTACGTTTATTGGGGTAATACCATTTTTAACGACCTGATCGTAGTAGGTGGCTTCAAAAGAGAAAAAATCTCCGTAATAGAAATCTGCCCCGATTTCATAACCGGATTGAGTTTCCGGACCCAAATTGGGATTCGCTAGAAAAATCGCCCAGGCAGTTTCCTGATAATCTTTTTGGGTAATCAAAGGCGCTTTGGTTGATTGTCCCCAGGCACTACGGGCTTTGACTTGTAAATTACCGTGCTCGAAAAGATACGAAAAACCAACTCGAGGATTTTTATCCAATCCATATTCTGAGCCGTAGTTACTGTTATCTTCCAGTCTTAATCCGGTGGTTAAAAACAGTTTTTCTCTAAAGCCGAACACGACCTCTCCGAAATACCCGGTATTAATATCTTCGTAATTAGATACTAAACCGTTGTCCAAAGAAATCCCCCTTAATACCTCCGGATTTACGTCCAGATTGGAATTTAAGTAATCGACCGTTTTGATGGTATGCTCAAAACCGGCGGTCATGTCCGCGGTTAAATTGTTAGCCATTCGTATTTTGGCATTGGTTAACCAATTGATCGACTGTTTGGTCCAGGATCGGTTTAGATAATAATATTTCTCAATTTGGGTCCAGCCCTGATCCGGGTCATAATACCATACCAGTTCCGGGGAACGAGAATTGTTTTTCATATGGGTCTTATTATACCCCAGGGTCAATTTTTGGTACCAATTCGAGCGAATAATGTGCCGGACGTCGATACTGGCCAGTTGGTCCATGTTGGTATATTGGCGATCCATGATTCTACTCCAGGATTCCGGTGCATTGACCCAACCTCTCTCTTCCGCCAGCTCTAACAACAAAGGATTGTTCGTGGAACCATAGATGCTGGAGCCAAATTTTGCCTGAACATTCACCGTTAATGGTCCGTTTGTAAGATTCGCCCCCGCGCTAAACCTCCACCTTTCGTCTTTCACACCATTATTAGGATATGGCAGGTCGTCGATAGAACGGGTCAGGCTTAAGTTGAAACTTTTTTCCGAAGAGCCACCAGACAGGCTAAGAGAGTAGTTCTGACCATAAGGCGTTTTATCTACATAGGGAGTCGATGTGGCGGATAGATAACCTCTAAATCGAACTCTGGTGCCGTAACTAATCCCTTTTTTAGTGAAGATTTGAATAACGCCACCACTCGCACCAGAACCATACAGTGTGGACGCCATGGGACCACGGAGAATTTCTATTCTTTCGATATCGTTGAAATCCAGAGTGGCTAAGGGACTGTAGCCATAATCGGCCACTTCCACTCCGTCGATATAGGTTTTTACAGTATTGTTGTACGACGTAAAGGATTGACTACCGCGTAAAGCAATTGTCTGCCGGTAACGGTTCTGAAATCCAATGTCTAAGGTATAACCTCCGGGAACTTTGCCCTCAAACAGATCGCTGATATTTTCGATGGGCATGAGTTCCAGTTCGTTTTCAGAAACCACTGTTACGGGACTGGCTAAAGATTTTCTTTCCTTTCCGCTGCGACTTCCGGTAACAATGATGGCATCTAAATCCATTAAACTGGGTTGTAAGGGGAATTTCAACTTGATTTTGTCATTCGCTTCCAGGGTTATGTAAGCCGTTTGCTTCGCGTAACCGATATAGCTGACAACCACAGTATATTCTCCGGGGGGAATATTCTCAATGAAAAATGTTCCATCCTCATCCGTGGCTGCCCCAAAGGAGGTGTTTTCTAAATAAACATTCGCTCCGATTAAAGGATTCCCGGTTTCCTTGTCGAAAACGATGCCGCTAATTTTACCGTAGTTAGACTGTCCGCTCTGGGATGAAAGTCCGGATTCGGACGGAACCAGCACAATCTGCCCGGCACTTGTAATTTTGTAATCCGTATAGGTCTGAGCAAGAACTTTTGCCAATGCCTCTCCGGCGGGAACATCATTCAAATCAACGGATATGATTCTTTGAGCAGGAATAAACGTTTCACTGAATACCAATTGAAGGTTCCCCTTTTGGGCAATCTCATCCAGTACTTCCTGAAGAGGGACATTCTCTTTATGAAGAGTAATGCGTTTTTGGAGCTGTTTGGTAACCTTCGCATTTTGAGCAAATAATAATCCTGAAAAAGTAAGTGAATAGATGAATAAAATAATCAAAATCCAATAAATATTTCTTCCTTTCATTGGCCTCTCCTATTGTTTTTCATTGTTCATTGTAACACAATGAAAGTAAACATGGGGATTGTTAACGAAATAATTGTTCCCCACTTGCTAAATTTAGCAGGACGGTTTAAGCTGATGTAGCTACATCATTTACTTAAAAGGCAAGCTTGCTTTTTAATGCATTGTGAGACTTAACTTCGGACCCACCGGTTATTAATTTTCTCCTCTTTTATAAAATACAACGGTATTGCCTTCACGTTTGTAATCCAATTGCGTCATTAAACCAATTGTATCCAAAATATAATCGAGGGGCTTTTTTTTGAAAGTTCCGGTAATCATGACGTTGTTATACACCGGACTTGGAAGTTGAAAATTGAGGTTGTACCAACGGGAGAGACGGTCTAAAACATCGTAAAGGGGGGTGTTTTTCAGGATTAGATCTCTATTCATCCAGGCCAGATAAGGTTCAACATTTACTTTCCTCGGAGCACTTGGTTGAGGATGCGTGCTGGTCAGGTAACTCATTTTACCTCTATCTACAATAACGGTTGCTTTTTCTTCTTTGACCTCACCGGTAAAAGCAACTTTTCCCTCAACCACCACAACCTTAACTTCGTTGTTATTCCAATGCCATGCTCTGACATTAAATTTTGTTCCGAGAACTTTAACTGTGGCTTGATTGGCGTGAATAATAAATGGTTTTTGTGGATTGGGGTTCACTTCGAAGTAGGCTTCTCCACTTAAATAAACTTCCCGGCTATGTTCGGAAAATTTTTCCGGAAAACTTAATTTACTACCGGCGTCCAGCGTAATTTTAGATCCATCGGACAAAATGATTTTATTTTGTTTTCCATATTGAACAACTACTTCCTGTTGTCCTTTTAGCTGGTTCCCCAGTTTTTCGTTACTAAAGATGTAGGCTAAGGAAAAAATAATTAATAAAATGGCCGCATAGCGCATAATTTGATAACTTAACCTGGTTTTAGTTTTCATTGACGGGTAATAGATATGAGATCGCTTCTCTTTCATGTCTTCAAACGGCAATGAGATACCGGCTCTGGCTGATAACTTGTACCAGGCTGCTTCCAGATCCCGTCTGGAAAGTTCTTTCTCCTTTGTATTCCAGATTTGTTTAAACAAAATCAAGGTCTTACGATTCTCCTCACTCGATGCTAACCAGGCATTCAATATTTCTTGCTCTTCTGTATTAATGGACCCGGACAAATATTTTAAAATCAGCTTTATGTATCTTGTACTATTCATCTTTATCCTTTCTACTTAATAGACACGTAGAATGAAATTTTCCTATACAAAAAGTTTGAATTTATTATTTAAAAAACAGTGATATTGACAGTAAGAAAGCCAAACGCTTGCGGAGATATCTCAGCGCCCGTACCATATGTGTTTCTACGGTACCTTCTTTGATGTTTAATATTTCGGCAATCTCCGAATATTTTAAATGGTCGTAGCGGTGCATAATAAATACTTCCCGGGTGCGTTCCGGCAACTCAATAATCGCTTTTTCTAAGTGAGTTTTCAATTCATTTCTTTGTACTATCTCTTCGATGGAGTCACTTTCGGGTATAATCAAATCGAGGGTTGAAAAATCTGTTAATTCGATCCGATTGCGTTTTAAATAATTTAAAGCATGATTTCGCACCATGCTGTACAAATAAGCGGTGGCACTTTTTTTGATATTTAATTCGGAACGTTTCTCCCAGATTTTTAAAAAAATGTCGCTTACGATATCTTCTGCTATTTGGATATCCTGAACAAATCGATACGCGTGCCGCACAAGAGGTGCGTAATATATTTTAAACAGAGTACGAAAGGCAGGTGCATTTCCAGCCTGAATTTTATTAATCAGGTGATTTATCTCTTCGTTCTGAGAAGATGAGGCGGCGTACTTTTCGGTTGCTTTGGACATTTAAGAGCCCTGTTTTAACCCCGGTTTTATTTTTCTCTGCTCATTTTCTGCTCAAAAATATAAGAATTCTTTTTTTAATCTGTTTGAATATATTGAAAGATGGAAAAATTTTTTAAAGATTTAGGGACAGTATTTAAGCGAACAAACACCGTTCAATCCAACTGGTAGAAGGAAGTGCTTTGAAGCCAATCACGTTGTAATAAAAGTGAGGATTTAATGTTGGGTATGGTTTACTTAATAAAGAATTTCTAATTTTTTTGAACATGCCAATTCCCTGCCAAATAAGGACGGATTATGTTTTTACTTCCGGTTTTTCGAACCAGAAAAATTTTATTTTTTCCCTTCCCGATCAAAGATAAGATTTATTTCCGTATCTGCCAATAATAATATTATCTGTCCAATGATGTGAATATAATTTTTTAATGAATAATGGTTGATATTGCACCCCTGAGCGTTTGCATTTTCTAAAGAATGGTTAGTTGTGGTTGGGAATAATCGTAAAGTGTTGATTGGAGATAAGATTTTTAACAGGTCGTGCAAAAACCTGTTTTATGTTCTGACAGGTTCGCCCATTTCATATTCCCGCTGTACCTTTGTATCCTGGAACTGCAGGAGCTTTTCCGCCCTGCCGATCTGGTAATCGCCAAGGGGCAGGGCAATTACGAAACCCTGGATGGAGCGGCTCGTCCCGTTTTTCCGCATTTAAAGGTCAAATGCGAGGTCATCGCCAGCCACAACGGTTTGCCGAAAGGGGTATCGTGCTGTGGTACCAAACAGGATTCTTTCTATTACCTCGCTACCACCATCGACCGGGTTAACCGGTGGACTTTTTTGCCGACCTGATAGCTAAGCCGGTAAAAATACACCCCGGAAGAAAATTGGTTCGAAGAAAGGGCGATTTTCTTCTCTCCGGCGGTGGTGTAGCGATAATCTTTTTGCAGCACGGTTTGTCCCAGGGTGTTGAATACCCGTAGCTCGACGTGACCGGACGCCGGCAGGTAAAATCGGATGGTGGTCTGCCCGTTAAAGGGGTTGGGATAGTTGCCGTCTAGGGTGAACTGCTGCGGTTGAGTTGTTTCCCGATCGGCAATCTCGGTGGTGTGGCTTAACTCAAAGAATCCGGCGATTTTCTCCATCAGAGCCAGCCGTTCGGCCTCGTCGTACACGGTTTCGAAAGGGAAAGCGAGATAAAACAGTTTACCTGCCGTGGTGCCCCCGGGAAAAATCCCCTCATAATAAATCGCCGCCCCGTACCCGTTGCCGTAAACAAGGGCGGTAGAGGAGCCGTTCAGAGAAAAGATCAGATCCGGATATTTGACCTCGTAAATTCCGTGATTGCCGTCATCGAAATGGAGGGTCAGGCCGGCGAACGGGGTTCCGACCACTCCTTCTGCCGTGTAATTGTAGGAGTCGTCCGCCCCGAATTTAGCCTTCAGAAAATTGTTAAAGAAATCTTTGTCGTAATCGCTGCCTTTGTAAGACAGATCCCAGGCCACCTCCGAACCACTGACGAACAGTTTCCCGCCCTGTTGCAGGTAAGCTTTTACCAGCTCCTGCTCCCGATAATCAAACGTCGCGTCGTGGGTGCTCTCGTCACCGAGTAACCAGAACACCGCCGGATAGTTATCCAGATTCACTTCGCCGCGCAAAATAGCATCGTTGTCAGCGGTCTCGAAAGGAATCCCCTGAGCAGCCAGTGCCTGACCAAGCGTAATGGCAAATGGATGCTGAATGTGCGTCCAGATGCCGTTGGTGGCGCTGGTACGGTCAAAGCCGTCCACAATAAGTACCGGTGGGGTGTGGGCATCGTTGCGGTACACCCCGTAGGCGTCGGAAGGTTCGCTTTCCGTCTCGCCGGAAACGCTACCGAGACGAAAATATTTACTCTCGCCGTTCGCTAATGGTATCTCATACTGGTTTACCGTGTCGGGAAGGGTAGCGAGAAGTTCCCAGGTTTCCCCGTCAGCGGAGGCGTACAACCGGATGACGTCGGTATTCTCCTGTCCGGCCATGGACCAGTGTAAAACCGCGTTCTGGCCGGTTTCCACATAATCGAAACGTGGTTGAGGAAGATTCCCCGGGGCTCCCTGTCGATTAACATAGTAACGGGGGGTGTAGGCGGTCAGATCGGCGTAATAGTAATTCCGGTAGGACACTCGCCAGTCCGCCCCGGAAGATTCCACCACCAGCAGGCTGCCATTTCCGTTTTGGCGGACCACCAGGCGTACGTGCCCGGGCTTGTGGACGGCATCGCCCGGTTCGGCTTCCTCCCAGGAAGAGTAAGGAAGCGCCAGGGCGTCGTCCATCATGCGAGTGGAGTAGTGCTTGGGTAAATCCCAGCAGCGCGACACGAAACCGGAGCAATCCACTCCCACGGCCGAAGGGGTTCCGCCGCTTTTACTGGTGTACACGTCGCCAGCGTATTTACCAATGTCAATCCCGTTTAGAAACTGTTCCACGGTTTCGAATCCGCCCCATTTGTAAGGCACCTGCCGATTGCTTCCGGTTTGCACCCAATAAGGGGTTTGCACCAGATAACCATACTCATCCGTAACGATTCCGTTGGTGAGGTTGTCGTCGGTGCAGTACCAGTTTAACTGCACGTACTCGTCGGCGGTGCGGAGCACATCTTCCGGAAGCACCTGTGGGTAATCCGCAAACTCCGAGGCAGCTGTTTCCCCGGTTTTTCCCAGCAGGTTGAACCCGTCGTTCAACCAGTTGTAGTGTTTCGCCTCCCAGAAAGGAGCCGGGTATTCCAGCACCGGGGGATTTTGCGGGTTGAAGTGTTCAGATAGATTCCAGAGGAAAATTTCAATGCCTTTGGTGCTGGAGCGCAGATGGTAGAGGGTGCCATCGTCCACCAGGTAATAATCCCGAAAAATGTAGGTGTAGTTGTTAACCGGAATTCGCAGGGTGGCCAGGCGCTGACCGGAGGGCGAAAGGACGGCAATCTCACGCCGGATGCTCAGTGGGACTTGTTGGACGAAGAATTCGAAATTTACAAAAAGATTTCCGGCGCGATCGCGTCCCAGAAAGCGCAGGCTGGCCAGATTGTTTTGCGGGAAGGTCTGTCTGATCTGGTGGTCATTCAATTCAATCAGCGCTTCCGAGGCGCTACGGCGCCGCAGCTGAATTTCCTGTTCGCCGGAAATGCGCATTCCCTGCGCCGGCTTGGAAAGTTGACGGGCGTTTAGATCAAGTAACAGGTTGCGCCCATCTATCAGGTTCAACGCTATTCGATTTGCCTCCAGGGGTTGGAGGGATTCAATCAATTCCCGGGGCGACGAGGGCTGGAAGGACTCTCTGAGGTTTCCCTCCCGGTACAGATAGACAGTGTTTTGACTCAACACCAAATACTGATTGGGGGAGGAAAAATAAAAATCGTCCGAAAAAGGCGGGACCGGAAATTTTTCCAGCAGTTGGCCGTCCCGAAACGCTTTTAGCCAGCCGTTTTCGGTATCCAGCACCAGGATGGTGTCTCCCTTTACCTGGAAAGCGCGCGGACCATAGTTGGCGTCCGGAGCCTGGCGGAATCCCACTTGCTGGTCGCCTGTTCCCCATTTTAATTGCAGCACGGAAACCGGTTGCTGGGCCCAGAGAAAACCGAGAAAAATAATCCATAAGAAGAAAATCTTGCGCATCGTACTTCGTCCTTGTTTTTTTCAAATATACGCGAAGGTTCCGGTTCAGGAAAGCGGCGAATCAGAAAGTCGCCGCCTGGCTTCTGGTTAAGTTCCATAGCGGAACTGCTTTTCGGTGCACCACAGGTACAGTAATTGTCCGGCCGGCTTTGCTCCTTTTTTCTTGATTATGAAGAAAATTCACCGCATCTTACACCCGGATATGCCGTAAGGGTAAACTGGACCCGAAAGCACCGGATAGTTCATGAGACCACTTGAGCAGCAACTCTCTGAAATTACCTTCTTTTCTCGTTTCCGCGAAGGGGTGAAACGCTTCCAGTCCTCTCCCGAAAGTCACCGCTCAATGGCGTTCTTTCTGGCAGGATTCCTGGCTTTTTTCCTGTTAATTGGCAGCGGAATCCTCCGTCAGAGCACCGGGCAATGGTTCTTTCTGTTTGCCCTGTTCTATTTCTGGGCCCGCTCCAATCGTTCCATTCTTCGGATTATTCAGCCACCGGAAGAATTGTATCTGCTCGTTTTTTTTCTGGCCATGCTGCTGGAGAACGGAATATTGAACCGGGCGCTCTCACTGGACTCCGGCGAATTTTCTTTTTCCTTTCCCTTGCGAGTTTTCCACAGTTTGAATTTGTTTCTGATGGTCTGGTCGGGTGGATTGCTATTGACCCGGGAAAATGGGGGAAAATTTCGTATTGTCGTGTATTACTGGCTGGGGTTGGTGGTCGCTCACAAATTGATTTTCTTCACTCATCCGTTTAATACGGTTATTTTTCTCATCTTCCTGTTCTTTATTTTGTTGAAAAGAACCCGCTGGGTGGAAGAATTGAGCCGGGTTGAATTGGGGCTGTATTTTGTGCTTTTTCGTATTTTCTCTCTTAAGCTGCGGCAACCGGCGTTTTATTCTGCTGTGAAGCCGTTTGCCAAACAGTCTGATTTGACCTTTTATGTTTACTCCTTTCCGCTGTTTTTGTACTACCTCGGTAAAACCTATCTTTTGGTAGTGTTAATTCGCATTCCCCTGGTGCTGGTGTACAATTTTGCTCCCATCTCGCGCAAGCTCTGGATTGCCACCCTTTTTCAATCGACCATACCTCAAATCATTCAGATGGTGGTTTTGTTGTTCATTTTCTACCTTTTTGTATCCGGTTGGCAGGCAAACATATTACGACAGAATATTTACAATTTGATTAAAAATCCGGATGGAACTTCCTCAACCACCTTGTGGCTGAAAAAAGTGCCGATGGAAGAACTTTTTAATGAAACCGACTACCAGCAGGCCTTTTCCCGAAACATGGGGGCGTTATTTTTCCACGAAGATACCAGCGCCTCTCCGCCGCAATTTTACCTCTATTTTGCGCGAGGTGGAAAGGCGGAAAGCGATTCGCTTTACGTGCTAAGTGTGGACAGCGCCTTCCTGAATT
>JAJRXE010000184.1 GCA_024276455.1 Calditrichota bacterium | reverse complement strand
TGCCACCCCCGCCACCGGTTTTTATCGCCAGCATGTAAAAGAACAGCAGGAATTGCTGGAAAAGGCATTTCAAATCAAGTAAAGTTAACCGTTGATTCAGGCTATTGCATTGAATGAGTGAGTAAATAGAGGAAGAAAAATATGACGGCGAAAAAAACCAGTCCACCCCAGAAATATGAATTAAAAATACCCACTCTGGGAGAATCGATTACCGAAGCAACCATCGGTACCTGGCTGAAATCCGATGGCGATTATGTGGAAATTGACGAACCGGTTTGTGAAATAGAATCGGAAAAAGCTACCCTGGAACTTCCGGCGGAAAAGTCCGGTGTGCTGAAAATTCTCGTTCCCGAAGGCGAGACGGTGAAGGTTGGCGATGTCATTGCAGAGATTTTAGTGGAAGAGGGACAGACTCCATCGGCGAAACCGGCCCCGGTTGAAGAGGCCGCGGTTTCTTCCGAAACGGAGGTACCCCGAACGGAGGCCGCTTCAACCGAAGCCGCCGAGACACCCCGTATTTCCCCGGTGGCAGCAAAAATCCTGGAAGAAAAAGGCATTTCGCCCTCGCAGGTGAAAGGAACGGGACCCGGGGGAAAGATCACTAAAGAAGATGCCCTGAAAGCCCAGACAACCGCGTCCGCTGTGGCGGAAGAAAAATCGGCGGTGTCGGTTGAGGCTCCCGAGAAGAAGGAACCCACCGTCCCGGCAAGCCCCGCTCCTCGTCGGGGAGAACGGGTTGAGCGTCGAGAAAAGATGTCCACCTTGCGAAAGACCATTGCCCGGCGTTTGGTGGAGTCAAAAAATACCACCGCCATGCTGACCACTTTTAATGAAGTGGATATGACGGCCATTATTCGCTTACGAAAGCAGTACAAAGAACTGTTTCAGCAAAAATACGGGGTAAAACTTGGATTTATGTCTTTTTTCGTGCGAGCAGTTTGTATTGCATTAGAAGAATTTCCGGTGGTGAATGCTTTTGTGGACGGCGATGAAATTGTTTATCATGATTATTGCGACATTTCCATTGCCGTTTCCACCCCACATGGATTGGTGGTGCCGGTCATTCGCAATGCCGATCAGCTCTCCCTGGCGGAAATTGAGGCACAGGTGGCTCAACTGGCCGAGAAAGCCCGCACTAAAAAATTGAGCATTGAAGAAATGACCGGAGGAACGTTTTCGATTACTAACGGCGGGGTATTCGGTTCGTTACTTTCCACTCCTATTATTAACCCGCCTCAGTCCGCCATTCTGGGGATGCATACCATCAAAGAACGGCCGGTCGCGGTGGATGGTCAGGTGGTGATTCGTCCTATGATGTATCTGTCGTTGTCCTACGATCACCGAATCATCGACGGACGGGAATCGGTGCTGTTTTTGGTCAGGGTAAAAGAGCTATTGGAAGATCCCACTCGCCTTGTTTTGGAAGTCTGATTTTTACTTTCATCTCGATTTACCACCCCAAGCTGCTTAAGGTTAAAATTACCATCTTAAGCAGCTTATTTTTCTCGAATGAAGCCAAATATCTTTATTTAATTAACCTGGAAAAAGTGCTTCCTGTCAATAAGAATTATGTACATTTTTTTTACTTACAGTGAATATGATTTTATGTTTGAAGAAATTATTCACTTTTCAAAAAAAGCAAAAGAGACAAAGGAAGATTACGATTATTTCTAAAAGAAATATAATCGTTCAAGGAGGTCAGGATGAAAATATTGCTAATATGGATTTTGGTCTTTGGATGGGTGTCTTTTCTCGGATTCTTTCCTGATATTGTTTTTGCTCAAGACCCTTTTGATTCCCCCATTATTTTGGATGCCGATACTCTGGAAACGCAAGGCGTGGGCTGGGCGGACTATGACAATGATGGATGGGTGGATTTGTTCCTTTCTCGTGGCAACTCCGCCGGCGGTTTTTCCTACACCAATCTGCTTTTCAAAAATAATTCCGGGGTGTTGCAAAAAGTGAGTCTTCCGGTATTGGATACGGTAAAGACGTCAGGGGGAGTGAGCTGGGCGGATTATGATAACGATGGGTATTTCGATCTTTACATTGCTGAGGCCCAGCCCGGATATCTGGCCCACCGGCCTCGGAATACTCTTTATTTAAACGATCAGGCGGGTGGATTTATTGATAAGACCTGGGACGATCTCGTCGGTCCGATTGTGACGGATACCATGGATGCCCGGCATGTCGGTTGGGGCGACTATAATCTCGATGGGTATCCGGACATGTTTGTGGATCATGGCAAAATCGGGGCTGGCCCGGGCAAAGAAGTTAATTACTTCTATAAGAATTTAGGGAATGGGACATTTGTAAGACTTGATACCAGCGAAATTGGTTTAATTGTTAGCGACGACCCCGCCTACGAAACGTTTGGAGCCGGATTTGCCTGGTGCGACTACAATAATGATGGTTACCCGGATATCTTCAACGGTTCGGGTTATTTAAATGAAAGCCGGTTGTGGAAAAATGTGAATGGGACAAAATTTGTCTCTGTTTTGGATACTCTGTTTCAGGAATCGGGGATTCAATCGTTTACCATGGGAGTGAGCTGGGGAGATTACAATAATGATGGTAAAATTGACCTCTTTCTTTCAAACATTATCGATGGGTTTGCGGGGGGAAAAAATTATTTGTACAAGAATAAAAGTACTCCCACGGTGGATGATTTCGAGCGTCTGACGAGTGGAATCGGTCCGATTGCCACCGATGTAAGTTCCTCTCAGGGAAGTGCCTGGGGAGATTACGATAATGATGGCGATCTGGACCTTTATGTCACCAATAAAACCGAATATGCCACAGGATATAGTTATTTATATGAAAATCTGGGGGCGACCGGTGGATATTCTTTTAACAGTGTAACGAGTGTGGTCGTCCAGCTGGACCCGGGCGATGGCTCGCGCAAGGGAGATGGTCGTGGAACAGCCTGGGCCGATGTAAATAACGATGGATTCCTGGATTTGGCCGTTGCACGGTTGGGAAAACCGCTTCTGTTTATGAACAAAGGCAATGGCAATCACTTTGTGAATATCACCTGCCGGGGCGTTTTACCCTCGAATAGCATGGCGCTGGGATCAAAAGTGAAGGTTGTGGCCGATATCCCGGAACAGAATGGGGTTACCTTACAGGTACGCGAAATTTCAGCCCAAACCGGCGGGGGCAGTCATAACAGTTACCGGGCCCATTTTGGACTGGGAACGGCTTCTCAAATTGACAGTTTGCGAGTAGAATGGACGTCTGGCCGAGTTAATATTTACACCGATTTACCTCGCGATAAATTCATGGTGTTTAAAGAAGGTGATTTGTCTGTTAGTCAAAGCGTTATTCCTCAGCAAAATTTTTTCTATTTATTTGGTAACACCGGGGCGGCAGTAGAATTTACCAATAATACCGATTCGGACGGTGGAAGTGTTGCGGTGACGCGTTTTAACGCTGAACCACCCAACAGTACTTTCTCGGGAGACACCGCCACCGCCCCTGATGGGAGTGCGGTTGTGCCCAATGTGGTGAGTCCCGATCGTTACTGGTCAGTTTCTGAAAGCGGTTTAACCGGCAATTTCGTCGCCACCATTTATTTAGACTTCACCGGAATTAGCGGTATCTCTAATCCCGATCGACTGGTAATTGTTCGCCGGGATAACGATAGTTCGCCCTGGATTCCTTTAAATACTTCCCGCATGGGAAATACCCTGTATGCGGCCGGATTAACCGTACTGGGTGAATTTGGAATTGCCTCGCAAAGTTCGGACAATCCTTTACCCGTACAACTGACCTTCTTTAAAGCCATTAGTCGGGAAGGAATGGTCAAATTAGTCTGGCAAACTCAATCGGAAATTAACAATGTTGGTTTTATTATTGAAAGAGCAACTCAAAACGATGGCGATTTTAGCGAAATTGCTTCCTACCGGACGAATAAAAATCTGGAAGGGCAGGGAAATTCGACCCGTCCAATAACTTATGAATATGTGGATGAAAACGTCACCAATGGGGTAACCTACCATTACCGATTATATGATGTGGATGTAAACGGTAAACGGAAGTTGCTTGGGGAAGTCAATGCGACGCCTCAGATTCTGGCGAAACAGTTCCGTTTATTCCCGAATTATCCTAATCCCTTTAATCCGGTAACCCACATCCGATTTGAAATACCGGAAATGCCCGGACGAAGAGCGGAAATAAGCCTGGTTGTTTATGACAATCTTGGTAGGGTTGTGCGGCAACTCCATCAAGGGCCTGTTGAAGCGGGAATCCATGAAATCCTCTGGGATGGTACGAACAACAATGGCCAACTGCAACCTTCCGGAATTTACTTCGTCCGCATGAAAGGGGAATCGGTGGATCAATCATACAAAATGATTTTAATGAAATGATAAACAGGGGCTTAGAGAATTAATAGCTATTAGAATTAAATTTTTCAGCTTGAAATAAGCAAAGTTTAACATTATAATAAACTAAATTTGATCTTTTAAATATCCTCATAGAAACTCCGATGATTTTAATTTAAAAAACCAGATCCTAATATGGGGGAAGAAAATGGTTAAGTGGTTACGATTATTGTTTTTGTTGTTTTTTACGAGTGTGATGCTCTATGCCCAATATCCCAATGATCCTTTTCAGTTTCCGCAGGAAAATTTTGGAAAATATAATACCAATGGTATTGCCTGGGGCGATTATGATAACGATGGTTATGTTGATGTGTATCTGACCAATGGATTACAGGCTGGCAATACACTTTATCATTGGGAAAATTTGTTGTATCGCAATTTGGGAAATGGGTCATTCGATTCAGTATCAACAGCGGGACCGATTGTTACCGATAAATATCTCTCCGGAGGATGTTCCTGGGGGGACTACAATAACGATGGGTTTCTGGACATGCTGGTTGCCGAACCTCATACGCGAACAGTGAATATATTTTACAATTATTCAAAAAATTCCCTGTACGAGAACAATGGCGATGGTACCTTCATCAGCGCGAGTGCACCTCCCTTAACGACGGAAGACGATGTGACCAGTCGGATTGCGGCCGCCTGGGCGGACTACGATAATAACGGGTGGATTGATGCTTTGGTTAGCCAGTCTACTTTTCAGGCAGCTGCCGACAATTTTGCCTTATATGCGAATAGTAGTGGATCATTTTCTTCCGTATCAAATAATTTGACCGCTGGAACTTCAAATCGAGCTTCGTTCAATTGGGCGGACTTTGATGCGGACGGAGATATGGATGTCGCAACGCTTTCCGGGGCAACCAGTCAGGAGGTGGACTTGTGGATAAACACGGGGTCAGACTTTACCAAGACGGTGCTGATTGATAACGGGCCGGATGGCGTGGACGCCAGAACCGGAAGTTGGGGCGATTACGACAACGATGGAGATTTGGACTACTTTGTGGGGGTTCGAGTTGATGACAACAGTAATCCTTTGCCAAACAGATTATACCGAAATGATAATGGCGTTTTAACGGAAGTGACCAGTGGTGTTGGAGACCTGTTGAGCGATGTGGAAAGTACGACCATCACCGCCTGGGGCGATTACGATAATGACGGCGATTTGGACCTTTTTGTAGGAAATGATGGCGGATATCCGGACGGGCACCGTTCGTATCTTTATGAAAATAATGGAAACGGGGTATTTACGGCGGTTCAAACCATTTTAGCCGATAGTTCCAGCTTTGCCCGCTCGGGTGCCTGGTGCGATTTTGACAACGATGGTGATCTGGATTTCTTATTGGGAAGAGAGGGGCCCAACCGGTTCTTTATTAATAATGGGAATAGCAATCATTTTATGAGCGTGCGTTGTGTGGGCGATGGAATTACCTCGAATAAAGCGGCCATCGGGGCGTTAGTTTATCTAAATGCCACCATAAACGGAAATACTTATACCCAGGTTCGGGATGTGTCCTCTCAAACAGGAAGTGGAAGTCAGAACGATCTCCGCGCTCATTTCGGTCTGGGGGACGCGACCTATATCCATTCTCTGCAGGTAAAGTGGCCGGCCGGCACAACCACTTCTTACACGGATTTGCCAGCCGATAAATTTATGGTTTATCAGCAAGGTGATTTAAACGTCACGGCTACGGTGATTGCCAATCAGAATTTTATGTATTTGTTTGGGAATACCGGCGCAGCGGTTGAATTTACCAGTAATACCGACACCGATGGCGGGGATTTAACGGTGGTGCGGTACAATACTGAAGCCCCCAATAGTCAATTCACCGGGGCTTCCGCTATTGCTCCCGATGGGAATCCCACCACTCCCAATGTGGTAGCTCCGGACCGTTACTGGGCGATTACTGAATCCGGTTTAACCGGTAATTTTACGGTGACCGTCTATTTCGATATTTCGGGAATGCCGGGAATCTCTAATCCTCAGCGTCTGGTGATTGTGAAGCGAGCAACGAGTTCGGATCCCTGGGAACCGCTTAATACCTATCGCATTGGTAACACCCTGTATGCCAGCGGCGTCACCGCTTTTTCGGAATTCAGTATTGCTTCCAATAGCAGCGACAATTCTTTGCCGGTGGAGTTAACGTCCTTTGCCGCCCTGGCGCTGGATGGTGCGGTTAAATTGACCTGGACGACGCAGTCGGAAATTAACAATCAAGGCTTTGTACTGGAACGAGCGGTGGATGCGGAAGGGCCTTTCCAGGAAATTGCTTCGTATTTGACTGATTCCCGGTTATTGGGGCAGGGCAATTCCAATCGTCCGGTGGATTATGAATATCTCGATGAGGCTGTCGTGAACGGAATTACCTATTTTTACCGGCTTATTGACGTGGACATTAACGGCAAGCGAACTGTTCAGGGAATTGTCAATGCGACTCCCCAGGCGATCGTGAGCGAATATCGTCTCTATCCGGCGTATCCGAATCCTTTCAATCCGGAGACGAACATCAAGTTTGAGGTTCCTGCGATTGAAAATGGAAATCAAATGATTGAAATTGTAGTTTACGACAACCTGGGTAAGGCGGTCCGAACCCTTTACCAGGGAACCGCTCAACCAGGAGTACACACCTTAATCTGGGATGGCAAGAATGATCAGGGGATTATTCAATCTTCCGGTTTCTATTTTGTGCGCATGCAAGCTGGATCGTTTAATCAAACCCAGAAGCTCCTTTTCATGAAATAATTTCGTTTTAAAACAAGCGTTTAAAATGCCAGTCGGGAAAATGAGCCGGCTGGCATTTTTTATTCCGGATTACGCAATATCCCGCCAAATACGCTACAATCGCAAAAAATTAGGACCCTGAAGAATATTTGGGTGCAAGAATAATGTGACCGGCCATTTTCATTATATTAGTAACCGGTCGATTGGTCTTTGAGGTTTTAACAGGTTGTCTCTCTCTTAAGAAATAGGAAATTGGCGAAATTCATTCTCAGAAACTGGCAAAAAGAATTCAGAAGAAGACTGAATTTTTTAATGAACAGGAGAGATTGCTCTCCGGTATTCCCCCTTAATGCCCTGATTATTTGATTTTAAGGACTTAAAATTCCATATTCAAAATGAAAACCCTGGCTTAAATGCTGTTTCCAAAAAACTTACTTTTTGTAAAATTGTTTTAGAGAACGTTATTCGCGGGCATAATTCAGCCTTAATTTTTGTTTGTTGGAATGGACCAATATCATTTTTAATTTCACTTTGGAAGGGGAGAAAGGTGCTAAAGCTCAGTTTTTACGAATTACAGAAAGAAAAGGTTAAAAAATGACTTTACCTGCGGTGGATACGATTATTACCCGGGTTCGTCTTTATGATCCCGTTGTCGGAAAGTTGCCCCATACCGCCCTGGCTATTTTCGCCGGGAAAATTGTGGCCCTGGGAGGCGAGCGAGATGTGCTTCGCTGGAAGGCGAATCCCACCGAGGTAGTCGACGGTCGGGGACTTTGGGTCCTGCCGGGATTTACCGATTCCCACATTCATTTTTTAGGTTACGTGAAACGCCTGAACGAGGTGGAGCTGAGCGACTGCCGTTCGCTGGAAGAAGCCCTGCAACGCATTCGCGACAAGGTGGTGCAAACTCCCGAAGGGGAATGGATTACCGGCGGTGGCTGGGATTACAATCAGTGGAAACCCGGCCAACGTCCCCATCGCAAATGGTTGGATCAGATTACAACCCGCCATTTTATTGCCCTGGAGAGCAAGGACTGGCACACCCTGTGGGTGAACACGCCGGTATTACAACAAGCCGGAATTCCCCTGGATCGACCCTATCAGAATGCCCGCCATCTGGCGGTCGATCCCCGCACCGGAGAGTTTACCGGGGTATTGGAGGAGGAAATCCGGCTGTGGGTTTACGATCTGATTCCGCCCGTTCAATACGAACGCATTCGCCCCCATTTTGAGACCGCGTTAACGGAGCTGCACCGGCTGGGGATTACCGCCATTCACAGCATGGAAACCCCGGCGGAGTTTGCCGTGTACCAGGAAGCATTACAGCAGGAACGGCTGCCGTTACGGGTGTTCTGGTATCTGCCGGTGAAGCTGATCGAACACACGGTGGCATTGGCCCTGCAATCCGGATTCGGAGGAGATTTTCTGCAAATTGCGGGGGTGAAAATCTTTGTGGACGGCGCCTTCGGTTCCCAGACGGCGGAGCTTTTCGAACCGTACCAGGGACTCGGCCATGCCGGGGTGGAGGTGATGCGCCGGGAAGAACTGGAGCGCTGGGTGGGAAAGGCGGTGGAGGCGCGTCTCTCCTGCGCCATTCACGCCATTGGGGACCGAGCAGTGTTTAAGACCCTGCAGGTGCTGGGCCAGTACGCTTCCCGGAGCCGGGGTGCCGGACTGCGCCACCGCATTGAGCATGTGCAGTTGATTCGTTCCGAAGACATGGGGCTGTTTTCCCGCTACGGAATTTTTGCCAGCGTGCAACCGCTGCATCTGGCGGCGGATATTCCCATTGTGCGGAAATATCTGAGAGACCGAGCCCGCTTTGTTTACGCCTTCAACAGTTTGCAGAAAGCCGGCGCCCAACTGATTTTCGGTTCCGATGCGCCGATTGAATCCTTTAATCCCTGGCAGGCCATTTACACCGCCCTGGAACGGAAATATCGCTTAGACCCTGCCGAAGCGCCCTTCTTCCCGGAAGAACGCTTAACCCTGCCGGACAGCCTGAAAGCTTACACTCTGCAGCCTCAGGTGGCGGTGGGAAGGGAGAAAGCGCTGGGCAGATTACAGCCAGGTTTTCAGGCCGATCTGTTCATCCCGGACAGGGACATTTTTGCCGTTTCCCCGGAGGAACTGAAGGAAACCCATTCCCTGTTCACCATGGTGAATGGGAAAGTGGTACACCGCACCCTGGATTGAACTTTTTTCCCTCGCGCAAAGCCACCAGGGCGCCAAGTGTTCAGATACTTCGTCAATTTCACTAACGTATTCTAAGGTTGTAAACCACGGAAGATTTCATGCGGTTTTTAAGCCTGAATCGTTTTCGGTAAAATAGAATAAAAACGCTATTTCTACCCGCCCAATTGGATTTCCATTTTGTTGAGACAGAAATTGGACGGTATTTGAATTCTAAAAATCGGTCAATTGAAAACACCAGGCAATCTTAATAGGTCGTGACATTTTCTGCCCGGGCGCCACGGCGCGAACTAATCTCCCTCCAGCTTCAACCACTTTTTCAATAGAGAAAGGATGGTATCCTGCTCATCCTGCATCAAATCGGCAATGCGAGTGCGGTGGTTGCCGTCCGGTTTGACAAATTTGTACGCTTCGGCTTTGCCGGTCAACTCAATCCCGGTGGCTGACCAGGGGTCTTTTCCCCCGTAAATGTAAATGATCCGGTTGCCCTGGTTCTGCAGCCAGGGAATGACCTTTTCCATCAGCTCCGGATGGAACACAATCCGGGCCTCGCGGGGGGTGAAGACCCGGTTGGTGGGATGCCTCACGGCCTGCAACGCCCGGAGCACCTGTGGATCGTTGTAAGCGTAACCGTAATAGCCCAGCTCGGTGAAAAATTGGTAGTAAGCCGGCTGGGTGGCCAGCACTTCCGCTTCCCCGTAGTAGGCGTTAAACGGAATGGTTTCCCGGAAGTGGGCGAAGAGCTTTTCCGCCGGAGCGTTTGCCGGGGGAATGGAGTCGCAAGGGAAATCCTTCCACTGCCAAAAGGTGAAGGGATATTCCAGCACGGCGTACTCGTAGGTTTCGTCCTTTGGCAAGTAGAAGCGGTAATCGTTTTCCCGGATGTAGCGGTAGAACAGCGGTAAAATTTCCCGTCGCCGCTGTAGCAGGGCGAGCTGGAACGCTGTAATTCGTTGCCGGCATTCCGGACCGCCCTGGCGCCGGATGAAGGCGTCGATACGCGGATCTTCCTGCGCCCGGTTAAGCGGCGCCACATAAGCCACGGTGGCCTGGACGTCCGGCGGATAGTAGTAGCGGAAAAGGAGCGCGGTTTGCCCGCCTTTACTCCGGCCGGTACTCACCCAGCCACCGGGATAAATTTTCCGGAACAACTGCACAATCCGGTGATGGTCGGCGGCGGCTTGCTCGGCGGTGAGGTAGCGCCAGTCCAGGGAATCGGGACGGGAATCGCCGAAAAAGCGGTGTTCCACCCGAATCTGGTTGGCTTTCAGCAGACGGCTCAGTTCCGCAATGGAGTTCCAGGTGGAGCGGTAGCCTGCCGTCACCAGCACGATCGGTCGATCGAAATCCAGGTGGGAGAGATAAATCTTCTGGTAAAAGAATCCGGCTTCCGGATGGTGGTGATCCAGCGGTTGCGGCAGGCGGATTTCGTAGGCCTCTTTGTAAAAGACCGTCGGTTTCAAAACGGTGATCTGGGCTCCGGGAATTTGCCGCAAGAACCGGAGTAAAGGCGTGCCTTCGCAATTCTGCGGTAAAACTGCCCTGAGGGGCAGGAAGGTGGTTGTAATTAAAATAAACGAAAAAAGACGGAACAATTTTGTTTTCAACATAAGACCGATCTTCATTTTGTATTCTTTCTGTTTAAGTCTTAAATACCAAATTCCAAGCACCAAATCCCAAATGAATTCCAATAATCAATGACCGAAATTCCAAACTCCCATTCAAATTGTTTTGGTCATTGAAATTTGGAATTTGGAGCATATTTGTAATTTGTGATTTGTAAATTGGAATTTTACTTCTCCTTCAATTCTAATCCGAAGCAATGAGAATCAGT
>JAJRXE010000183.1 GCA_024276455.1 Calditrichota bacterium | reverse complement strand
GTGTCTGCGCGTCCGCCAGAAAGGGTACGCCATTATGGTGGACGAGGGGACGTTCATTCATCATTTCGGTAGTCAAACCTTTAAGGCTAATAAAATGGACTACCGGGCATCATTGGAAGAAAAAGGCCGGAAGTTCCGGGAAAAATGGCCTCAAGTGGATTACCAGGAGTTGCTGGAAATAAAAAATCCCCTGGACGAGCTCCATCCCCGTTTACTGAAACAGGCGAGTGAATGGTTAGAAGCGGGCGATATTGCGAAGGCGGCAAGAATATTTCGGCAGGTGCTGGCAGAAAATCCGCTGTCCGGGGAAGCGCTCTACGGCGCCGCATTGTGTGCCCGGGCGGCCGGAAATAAGGACGAGGCACTGCAATTGTTTTCACGTTTCCTGCGGTTAGAGCCGCAAAACGCTCCGGTTCTGAATCAGCTTGGAATCATCTGGGCGGAGAAGGGGGATCTAAGCAAAGCGCGAGATTTTTTTGCGCAAGCCATTCACGTTGACCCGACCTTTCTGGACGCCCAGCGTAATTACGGAGAAATACTGCTGGAAAGCGGTGAGTACGATTTCGGCGTGCAGGCATTCTTCCGGATTCTGGAGAATCATCCCGACGACGTGCCCACCCTGGTGCGGGTGGCGCAGCTTTACCTGGAAACCGGTCGGGAAGAAGAAGCCAGGCCTTATCTGCAGAAAGCTCGCGAGCTGGATCCGACCCATCCCGAAGTTGTGGCGTTGCTGGAGCAGCTAACCGACGGCGGCAACGGTAAGACGGAAACGCCGTCCGGGCTGGAAAAGGCGCTGGCGGCGCTGGAGGCCGGAAATGCCCGGGAAGCCCTTCCCTTGCTGGAAAAACGTCTGCAAGAAAACCCGGAGGACCATTCCGCCCGTTACCTGTTGGGTCTGGCTTACCAGATGCTTGGGAAGAACCAGGAGGCGCAGCGGAGTTTTCAGCAGGTCATTGAACAGGCGCCCCAATTTGCTGCGGCTTACACCAGTCTGGGACAAATTGCCTTGCAAAACGGAGAGAGCGAACGGGCACTGGAATATTTTACCAGAGCGGTGGAGCTGGACCGTACCGACTCTCAGGCAAAGGTAAATCTGGCCGAGGCGCTGATTCGCCAGGGACACTACCAGAAGGCGGTCCAAATACTGTTTGATTCGTTGCAGCAAAATCCCCGCGATGTGTTTACCTTGCTAAAATTGGGAGAAATCCATTGGGAGGCGGGACGTCCCGAGGACGCCCGTACCTATTTCGACCGGGTATTAACACTCGATCCCCAAAATGCGCTGGCGCGGGAGTATCTGTCCCGCTTAATGTCCACCCATAATTAGGGAAAGCAACATGTCAGATGTTTCGGTAACCCTTTGTATGATTGTGAAAAATGAGGAAGAAAACCTGTCCCGCTGTTTGCGAAGTGCCAGACGCTGGGTGGATCAAATGGTGGTGGTGGACACGGGGTCCACAGACCGAACCGTGGAAATTGCCCGCCGCTTTGGGGCGGAAGTGTACGCTTTCGCCTGGAAAGACGATTTTGCCGCCGCCCGCAACGAGGCGCTGAAGCATGCCCGGGGCGATTGGGTCCTGCAACTGGACGCCGATCACGAGCTCTTCTGGAATCCGGATTTCGACTTGAAAGAAACCCTTCGCAATTCTCCGCACCAATTGGGATTCATCTTTTCCGAAAAGTCTGTCATTAACGGCCGGGAAGTCGCTTCTTTGAATCGGTTGTTGCTGTTTCGAAATCTCCCGGGGTTACAGTACCGTGGAAAAATTCATGAAAGTCCCTACCATTTTTTAAAAGAATACGCAGACCAACGCGGTTTTCGCCAGCCTTTTGGTCGCCTGGACGACCTCTGGGTGAAACACACCGGCTACCAGGACACCGAACGGAAACTAAAGCGTAATCTGGCCATTCTGACCAGAGCCGTGGAGGAAGACCCGGCCAACAGTCACTACCAGTACAAGCTGCTGTTGACCCTTCACCACGCCCGGTTGAAAGAGCCGTTGGATTGGTACCGTCGCCTGTTTTTTCTGCTGTTTGACTGGGACACTGCGCCGGAAGATTTGAGCGCCTCCCAAATCGGTTTGCTGAGCCTCTTTGCAGAATGGATTCTGGAAGAGAATCGCTCCGGGAATGGGGCGAGGCAATTCTGGGACTTTGTGGAGCAAGTCGGGACGCGCTTGAGCTGGGCCGACAGCCGCCTGGCGCTGCCGGTGGCCCAAATGCTTTTGCATCGGGGACAAGTGGAAGAAGCCATCCTTCTGCTGGAAGAGTGCATTCTTTCCGGTGTCGCACCGGACACCGCCCCTTTGAGCAATCTGGAACGCATTCAGCCCTATTTATTGCTCATTAAACTGTACTATCAGAACAATTTGAAATCGCGTTTAATCGATTTGTTAACCCGAATGCTGGAAATGTTAAAAAATAATCAACCTATGTTTGTGCGAATTTTCGAGCATCTTGCTTCCGAAGATCGAGATGCCTTTGAGTTCGTTTACAAACTAATGCAAACCATAAAACAGGTGCAGGCGGCATGAGCCAGAATCGTCAGCAAACCCTTTCTTTGTGCATGATTGTCAAGAACGAAGAACAGTATTTACCCGGTTGTTTGGAGAGCGTGCGGGGAGTGGTGGATCAGATGGTAGTGGTGGACACCGGATCGAACGATCGGACGGTGGAGATTGCTCGTTCCTTTGGCGCGGAAGTGTATTCTTTCCAATGGAGCAACGATTTTGCCGCCGCCCGCAATGAATCCCTTAAACATGCCACCGGCGACTGGGTCATCTGGATGGATGCCGATGAGCGCCTTTTACCTCAATCGCTCCCGGCGGTGCAAAAACTCCTTCGCCGGGAGAAAACGCCGGTCATTTATCGGGTAGAAATCCGTAGCCCGGTTCAGGGAGGCGATCATCTGCGCCTTTCCAGCGCCCAC
>JAJRXE010000182.1 GCA_024276455.1 Calditrichota bacterium | reverse complement strand
CCTTTCTGCTGGGATTCCTCAGCGGGGTGCGTCCCAGCTCCGGGGTATTGCTCTTTCCGTTGTTCCTGTATCTCTGGTATCGCCATCTCCGTACGGGCTCTGTCTCTACCCGCGCGTTTCTGCTGGCTCAGTTGGGCGGACTGTTGGGCGGACTGCTCTGGCTCCTCCCTCTGGTGCAGTCGGTGGGTGGAATCGAATCTTACCTCCGCCTTTACCACACCAACAATCCCATGGAAAGGCTCAGCCTGTTGCAAAATTGGTTCCGGTTCTCGTCCTTTGCCGTATTTCTCTCCTTGCCTTATCTGATTGCCGGCGGTTTGCGGCTGCTTCTGTCTTCCAGAAAGCCGGGATTTACTCCGCCCCAATCGTGGCGGTTTCCCAAAGATTTCCTTCCTCTTATGCTCTGGTGGTTATTTCCCCCGCTACTCTTTTTTCTGTTCGTCCATTATTCCAAGGGGTATTTCCTGATTTGCGCGTTTCCCTTTTTTGCCTTCCTGGGTTGGCCTGTCTTGGCCGGGCGATCCAGACTCCTGATCCCGGCTGTAGTGGCAGCGCAGATCCTGGTGTTCACCCTCACCCCTTACTCCACCCCGGATGTTCGGGTATTCTTTTCTCCGGAAGTTCGTTCTCTTAGCCTGCCGCGGGTCTGGTGGCAACGCTTGCGCTCGGTGTACCTCCCCACCCGCTCGCACCTGCAAGAAGACGAAAAAACCTTCCGGCTATTTTCTCGCTATCTGCACAAACTGGAACGCCTTACCCAAGCGAAAACCGATTCCGGCCACGCCAGAACATATTTTTTCCTGGATCCAACCTTTCCCCTCAATGTACGTTCGCTCCAGGCCCATTTTCCCCGCTACGGTTTCACCACCCTGTCCCTTACCGCGCCGGACACTTTTCTGTATTACCAGGGATTGGAACAGGAAATTCGCTCCGGACTCACTCCCATGTTGGCACAGGCGTACATTTTCAGCCGAAGCGATTTCGTCAGCGGTCCTCTCCAATCTTTGCCGAAAACCGTCTGGCTATCGGACGGAATAACGGTTTTCTCCGTTGAGGATTCCGTCGCGGCCACGCTGGGCACCCACTATCGCCGATTTTTTGGACGGTCAAAAAAGTAAACCATTTACTGCAAACAAACATTCCGTCGCCTCCGATCCATCCCCACACCCCAAAACCACAAACAGGGAAGCCACCGGAGAAGGGAAAAATCCAAATCTCTATTACCTTTTCCGAAATAAATTTATTAATTTTTACGTCATATTTTCCCAAAATGGGAATGAGAAGCGAGTTGACTAAAAGAACCTGGGGACTGTAAAAGAAGGGGATATTCTTTTAATGGAAAAGCGACAACGTACGATTCGTTCGGTTTCGTCCTACACCGGAATTGGTTTGCACACCGGACGGCCCTCCACCATTACGTTTCGGCCGGCACCGGAAAATTACGGGATTGTGTTTGTGCGTACCGATGTAGAGCCTAACGTGGAAATACCGGCCCTGGTGGACTACGTGGCGGCCGACAACGGCATCGATAGCCTGCGCGGCACCAACCTGGTGAAGGACGGAATTACCATTTACACCGTGGAACACGTTCTGGCTGCAGTGGCCGGACTGGAAATTGACAATTTGCGGATTGAGCTCAGCGCCGCCGAACCGCCGGTGGGCGACGGGTCGGCCATGCCGTTTGTGAATGTGCTGCTGGAAGCAGGCATTGTGGAACAGGAAGCGCCCAAAGATTACCTGGTAATTGAAGAATCCATGTATTACCACGACGAGAAAAAGGGAATCGACCTGGTGGCGCTTCCGCTGGACGACTTCCGGGTCACCGTCATGATCGATTACAAAAATCCCGCCCTCGGCAGCCAGCACTCCGGGCTTTTTTCTTTGGAAAAAGAATTCATTACCGATTTTGCTCCGGCGCGCACTTTTTGCTTTTTACACGAAGTGGAACTATTGATCGACCAGGAACTGATCAAAGGCGGCACCCTGCACAATGCGGTGGTGATTTGCGACAAAGATCTCGATCAGATTAACGAAACCAAAATTCGGGAGACCCTGCGCATTTCGGGAGAGATTTTTGTGGGCGAAAACGGCATGTTAAACAACACCCAGCTTCGTTTTAAAAATGAACCGGCGCGCCACAAAGTGCTGGACCTTTTGGGCGATCTGTACCTGGTGGGAGCTCCCATCAAAGGGCAGATTCTGGCCGGACGTCCGGGACACAAAAGCAACATCGAATTTGCTCGCCGGTTGCGGGAATTCTACAAAAAACAGCAACTCACCCGCAAATATCAGGGAGTCGCCCAGAAAGGCATCGTATTCGATTTCGACGCCATCCAGCGTATTTTACCGCACCGTTACCCCTTCCTGTTCGTCGATCGCATTGTGGAATTCGAAGCTGGCAAACGCATTGTGGGACTGAAAAATGTAACCGGAAACGAAGAGTTTTTCCAGGGACACTTTCCCGGCCATCCCATTATGCCGGGGGTCATCATTATCGAAGCGATGGCGCAAACCGGGGGCATCATGCTTTTGAACAGTGAAGAAGACCCCAAGGACAAGATTGTCTATTTCACCGGCATGGACAACGTTCGCTTCCGGAAACCGGTCTTTCCGGGTTCTCAGCTGGTCTTTGAGCTGGAATTGTTAAAGCGGCGCAGCACCACCTGCAAGATGTACGGCAAAGCCTATGTGGACGGACAACTGGTTGCCGAAGCAGAATTGATGGCGGCCATTCTGGATCGCGATAAAATTAAAAATTAATCGGGAGGACAATTTGTCGAACATTCATCCAACCGCGATTGTGCATCCGAAGGCGGAACTGGGAAACGATGTGGTGATTGGAGCCTACTGCCTCATCGGAGACGACGTAATTATTGATGACGGAACCATTGTGGAAAGTCACGCCGTGATTGAACCGGGCACCCGACTGGGGAAGCGCTGCAAGGTGGGCCACCACGCCGTCCTGGGCGGCGACCCCCAGGACCTGAAATTCTCCGGCGAAAAAACCACCCTGGAAATCGGTGACGAGACGGTTATTCGCGAATTCGTAACCCTGAATCGGGGCACCGAATATCACCATCGAACGGTAATTGGAAAAAACTGCTTCTTAATGGCTTATGCCCATGTCGCGCACGATTGCATTCTGGGCGATCACGTCATCATTGCCAATGCCGTGAACATGGGCGGACATGTAGAAATTGGTTCCCACGCCATTGTGGGCGGACTGGCGGCAATTCACCAGTTCGTGAAAATCGGCCCCTATGCTTTCGTGGGCGGAGGCACCCGCATTCGGCAGGATATTCCCCCCTACATTCGGGTTTCCGGAGAACCGGCCCATTTTATCGGCACCAACCACATCGGCCTTTCCCGCAAGGGCTTCTCCTCGGACACCATTCTGGAAATCAAGCGGGCTTACCGGATCATTTACCGCTCCAAATACACCCCGAAAGAGGCCATCGAAGTCATTCAAAAAGAATTAAAGCCCCTGGAAGAGATAAATACCATCATCGAATTCATCAAGCGGAGCGACCGGGGATTAATCCGTGGAAAGGCTTAAGCAAAAGGAATGGTACCTCTGGCCCTGCGAATCTCACCGCGGCGCCTTTAATATGGCAGTGGACGATTTGCTGGCCCGCCAGATGGGTGAGCTGCTGGATCGCCCCATTTTGCGCTTCTTCACTTGGAATCCCTTCTGCATTTCTCTGGGCTACCATCAGAAAATAGAAGAAATCGCTCTGGAGCGCTGCAAGCAAACCGGAGTGGAAGTGGTCCGCCGTCCCACCGGCGGACGCGCCATTCTCCATGCCCAGGAACTCACCTACAGCGTGGTGTACCCCTTTCAGGAACTGGACGTCATGGGATTCTACCGCCTGATTCACCTGCCGTTTGTGCAGGCCCTGAAAGAGCTGGGCGTTCCCGCGCAATTTCAAAAAGCGCAACCGGATTTGCGCCGATTTTACCGGACCGACAAGGCGGCGGTTTGTTTTGCCAGCGCGGCCAAATACGAGGTGGAAGTCGAGGGCCGCAAACTCATCGGCAGCGCCCAGCGGGTGTACGAGAACGCCATTCTGCAGCATGGCTCCTTGCTTATCGGCGCCTACCACGAGAAGCTGGTGGATTTCTTGCGCCTTTCGGGGGAAAAAAAGGAGCGCTTGATTCGCTACATTCAAAGTCACACCGCCTACACCGACCAGTACCAACCGGGACTCCAGGCTAGGGAGCTGGCCGGGGAAATAACCCGTAAATTCGAACAAATGTACGACATTCGTTTCATTCCCATTGAAGAAAATACGGAACTCCTGAATGCCATCATCCAAGGAATACAAAAGGAACTATATTCTTTACTTCAATTGGAGACCGTGGAAGGCAAAGATACTTAAGTGGTTGTCAATTTCTTGACAAAATACGCAAAGCAAACCCCTCAAATTTTTGTAAGAAATTATTTAACTAAGAGCATTTTTTTTGCTATTAATGTATTTGGAGCTTCCAAAATATAAAAATAAATCCCACTAGTTAAATTTGAAGCATTAAAATTAATTTGGTAAGTACCTGCATCAGAAATCTGATCAACAAGCGTTTCCGCTTCTCTACCTAACACATCATAAATTGCTATTTTTACCTGACTTTTTCTTGGAACATGATATATTATACTTGTACTCTCATTAAAAGGGTTAGGATAATTCTGTTCTAAAATAAAATCCTTCGGTGGTGCTGTTCGGAAACCGACGACCGGAGAAAATCGATTATTCCAATAAGGTGTTACAATACTGACTCGGTAATAATATTCCTGGTTGTATTTTAGTTTATTAACAAAATAAAAAGTATCGGGTACAGAAACATCGACAACCAGATTTTTAAAGTCAGGATTCTCGGCCAATTGAAAACGATATTCTGATACACCGAAGTATTTTTTCCAGATAAATGTTACGGATCTTTTGGTAATTAAACTATTTGGGGAAGGATAAAGCAAGGATACTGGTTTGCCTGTATCAACAAAAATTTGTAAACTACCACCGTATGTCCCAGCGTACAAAATCCCATTTTTATAAAGAAGAGAATAAACATTTTTTAAGGTTAGGTTTCGATCAATAACAGACCAATGTTTACCGCTATCACTGGATGCAATGACTCCTCCCCCTCCAGAGAGCGCCACAAAAATGTGTTTTCCATCTCCTGCAAAATCTTGTACCCGAGCGTTAAATAAGGGTACCTTTAATTCATGCCAGGTCATTCCTAAATCCGTACTTTCAAAAACATGATTTACCATACCATTCCCGACATAAAAATTCTTGCCAATAATGGCTGCGCATTCACCAGATAAATTTCGAACATAAATAGATTGCCATGTCCTTCCGTAATCTTCGGTTCGAAGGACAGAACTGGTTCCATTAATGAGAATGGCAATAGAATCCATAACAGCCGCATCCGAAGCATTAAAATTATGCGGAACCCCATTTGTTATTTTTTGCCAATTATCTCCGAGATCCCAACTCACAAACAATCCATACTCAGTCACAGCAACCAAAAACTTCTCATTTCCGACAATACGTTTTATTAATCCCGTATCGAATCCATTATTTATACCTTTCCAAGTTTTTCCTCCATCAGAAGAGAGATAAACCATTCCATACCATGGATAAAAGGGATCCTTTGATGCGATCACAATGAGATGGTCTCCAGTGGGATGAACATCAAAAACATACAGGCGATCTTCCGGTAAATCTATTTTTTGCCAGGTTTTTCCATTATCAGAACTGGCTTGTAACCCTAAACCATGCGTAGCTATAAACAATTTCCCTTGGTAATATTCGATTGCATGAATCGTTGTATTTAACAACCCATTTGATCGCCGTTCCCATTTTTCAGAATTGACAGGTTTAACATAAACGCCATCTTGCCCACCCAAATAATGATAATTCCCATGACGAGTAATGAAAAATATATCTCCATTCAAAATCCCTTCATTGATCTGTTTCCAGCTTCGACCAATATTATTGCTTTTAAAAATTCCGCGGGTGTCAGTACCATATTTAGCGGATGAGACATACAGACCTGTAGGATCAACATGAAGAGCTAATATATGGTCGGAAGGAGCGGTAGCCCCTGGTGGAATCTGCCAGGTTAAACCATCATCGTAACTTAACCACACTTTCGCATAGTTTTGAGGTTTGTAGGCATAAAGGATCTTATAAAGTTCGCCTATGTCCGCAAAAGCCCAAGCAGAAGGATTAGTATCAATCCGTTTCCACGAAAGGCCTCCATCTACGCTTCGAAAAACGTCCAACCCAGCGGCTCCCATGGCAGAGGCAAGAATCGTTTTCTGACTTGTAACGAACATTTTTTCGATATCATAATTATCTATACCTTCGTTAGACTCTTCTAATGTCCGACCATGATTTGTACTCCGATATATACCAGGATAATAGTCCGTACCAATTAATAAAATACTATCTATCAACACTATTGTTTGGGTCGTACCTTCAAAAATCTTATCAAAAACGTCCAGTTTAGGATCATATCGGTAACAACCATAATAACCACCAATGTAAATATATTTATCATCCTGAGCCATTTCTCGGATATGAAGTCCTTCCAATCCAACAAATTCCCAGCTTTTTAAGCTGTCGGTACTCCGATATAATCCACCAACTCCTCCGCAATAAACTATATCTCCTCGAAAAATTATACTCTGAATCGGTCCTCCCTCCGGGCCATTAGATTTTATCCAATAACCATCAATCGGAAATGAAAAAGAAATTACAATTAAATTAAGCATGAAAGAGATAACCAAATGATGATTTTTGATCATTCGCTACCCCCTAATTAAAACTAAAAAAGATTGTTGTAAAAGGAAGATGCATGTGAAAATTATTAGTTTATTCAATTTTTGGAACAATCTATAATATCAAAAAATTTGAAAAAACGCAATTTCTTCATTGAAGAATCATGGAAATTCGTTTTTCTATCTATTTTTCGTAACCATTTAAAATATTTGAAATTACTTTTTGATTTTATTAATAATTAAAAATTTCATAGATGCGCTAAAACGAACATTCACCCCATGCAAATCCATTTATACAGTGATTGAAAACCATTCATACTTTGAATAGATTTTTTTGCCTTCCCAATATGCTTTAATAAAAAAGTAAAAATTGATTCACGAAACAAAAATACCAATGTGTTTTTCCCTAAGAATTTCGTAAATTTTTCGGGCAGAAAATATAATAGATAAGATGAATCCATGAATTCAGAACCCGGGCCAAAAAACATCGCATTGCTGGGCAGCACCGGTTCCATTGGAGAAAACAGTCTAGATGTAGTACGCCAGCATCCGGAACATTTTCGGATCAGCTACTTGACTGCTTACCGCAATACCGAAAAATTGATTGCCCAGGCACGGGAATTCCGCCCGACCGGAGTCGTCATTGCCGATCCGGCACTTTACGACACCGTGAAAGAAGCCCTGAGGGGCATCTGTGAGGTGTACGCCGGACAGGATGGTATTCTAACCATTTTGCAAGACCCTCAGGTAAATCTGGTGCTGAACGCCCTGGTGGGAGCGGCCGGTTTATTACCCACCTACCGGGCAATTTTAGCCGGGAAGCAGGTCGCCCTGGCCAACAAAGAATCGCTGGTGATGGCTGGACAGCTCATCTCCCGCGCCGTACGCCAGCTAAACGTGCATCTGCTGCCCATAGACAGCGAACACAGCGCCATCTGGCAGTGTTTGCAGGGCGAACGGCGGGAGAACATCCGACGCATAATCCTCACCGCCAGCGGGGGACCATTTCGCACCTGGACGCGAGAGAAAATGAAACGGGTGACTGTGGAGCAAGCGCTGGCTCACCCCAACTGGGCCATGGGTCCCAAAATCACCATCGACTCCGCCACCCTGATGAATAAAGGCCTGGAGGTCATCGAAGCGTACTGGCTTTACCAGGTGCGTCTGGAGCAGATCGAGGTCGTCATTCATCCCCAGTCCATTATTCACTCCACGGTCGAGTTTGTGGACGGTTCGGTGAAAGCCCAGCTGGGGGTGCCGGACATGCGCATTCCCATTCAGTACGCCCTGACTTACCCGGAGCGGCTGCCGCTGCAGGTGGAGTACCTGTCTCTGGCCCGAATCCGACAACTCACGTTCGAGCCTCCGGATCTGAAACGGTTTCCGGCGCTGGAACTGGCTTACCAGGCCCTGCGCAGCGGAGGCACTGCCCCGGCGGTACTCAACGTGGCCAACGAAGTGGCCGTACAGCGCTTCTTGCAAAAAGAAATTGGCTTTCTCGATATTCCGCGTGTAGTGGAAAAAACCCTTCAAGCCCACGCCGTTCAAAACGATTATTCCATTGACAATCTTTTGGAAATCGAAAAATGGACCAGGGAGTTTGCGAATCGCGTTTAATTAGCTTAAATTCTTTTTCTGAGAAACAAAAAACAAAAATGAACATATGAATTAGATAATTGGAAAAAAGTAATTACGAAATAAAGGATTCACCATGATTTATTTTCTCTCGATTATTTTTGTTCTGAGCGTTCTTATCTTTTTTCATGAACTGGGACATTTTTTATTTGCCAAGCTGTTCGGAGTTCGGGTGGAACGCTTTTCCATCGGATTTCCTCCTCGCCTGTTCGGAATCAAAATCGGCGAAACCGACTACTGCATTTCTGCTATTCCCTTTGGCGGCTACGTAAAAATGGCCGGTATGGTGGACGAGAGCATGGACACCAGCACCCTCACCGGCGCCCCTTACGAATTCGCTTCCAAAAAATGGTGGCAAAAAATCTTCATTTTGGCGGGTGGGGTCATCATGAACATGATTCTGGCCTGGATCATTTTCAGCGCCCTGCTCTACAGCGAGGGTCAGCAAATCATTCCTTCCACCACCGTTGGTTTCGTGCAGCAAGGCACCATTGCCGAGAAGGCCGGCTTCCAGGTGCACGATCGGATTCTGGAAATCAATGGGAAGGCGGTGAAAAACTGGAACGACATCGCGCAGCTCTACGTAGCGAATCTGGGCAAACGAACCGTTTTCAAAATTGAACGCGAAGGCGAGGTGAAAGAAGTTGTTATTGACGACCAGCTGTTCAAGCAAAAAAATTCCGAGCAACTGGGACTTTCGCCCCTTATGTTGGCTCAGATCGGTCAGCTGGTACCGGATTCTCCGGCGGCGAAAGCGGGATTGCAACCAGGCGACCGGGTGCTGGCGATTTCCGGTCAGCCGGTGACCAGCTGGGAAGAGATGACCGAAATTGTGCGCAAGAATCCCGAGAAACCGCTGGAATTCCGCATTAAACGGGGCGACCAGCTTCTTACCCTCACCATTACTCCGGCACCCACCGACGAAATCGACCAGGACGGTAAGAGCCACATTGTGGGAAAAATCGGGGCCTGGCCCTACTTCGAGAGCCGGGAAATTCCTTTTCTCACCTCTCTGAGCGAAGGGTTTAAGAACACCTTTTTCGTGAGCGAACTCAACGTCAAGGCGCTTTCCTGGCTGATCACCGGCAAGAAATCGGCCAAAGAGCTGCTGGGCGGCCCGATCATGATTACCAAAATGGCCGGGGATTTTGCCAAATCCGGATTTGCCAGCCTGCTGGGATTAATCGCCAACCTGAGCGTGATGCTCGCCATCGTGAATATTCTTCCTATTCCCGCGCTGGACGGAGGCCACATCGGGATCATTCTGATTGAAGAGATTCGCCGGAAACCGTTTTCCACGAAAACCAAAGTCAAAATCCAGCAGGTCGGCATGGCCATCCTCATGATTCTGATTGTCTTCGTGATGTACAACGACATTTTGCGGTTGTTAGGGATGTAGGGCAAATTTGAACCAACCCTGCCCGGTTCGTTTTGACGAACCGGGTTTTTTATTGGGAAACGACCATTCGTCTCCCAAGCAGAGGGAGCAGAGAAGTCGATTCGGAAAAATCACCCTCCCGGGGCTTTGACTCTTTTTCCCCCCTTTCCCCGGCGTCGCTTTTCAGCTATTTTTCTCCCGGCTGAGCTCCTTTCTTCCCAAAAAGCACCTTCCTTGCATTTTTTCATTGACAAAGACGAAAATTTATTTATCTTAGATTAAGTTGGTTTGTTAAACCAACTAATTAATGCAATTAATCGACCGCGAGCCGAACCGTGAAGAAAAACGCTCCGTTTCTCACCGGCAATCAAAAAATCGTCCGCAACATCAACCGGGCGGCCATTCTTAACCTCATCCGCGAGCAGCAGCCCATCTCCCGCATTCAGATCTCCCGCATCACCGGATTGAACAAGAGCACCGTTTCCAGCATCGTGCAGGAGCTCATCGAAAACGACTTCATTTGCGAAACGGTGGAGCACGACAGGCAGGTGGGACGTAATCCCATTAATCTGTCCCTGAAATTGAACACCCATTTCGTGGGAGGGCTCAGCATCGAAGCGGGAGAAACCCGTCTGATTATTGCCGACATCGACGGAACTCCCAAAGCCACCCGCACGCTGCCCACCCACCCCGCGGAACCGGCTACCTTTCTGCACACCTGCCTGAAAGCCCTGCAGGATCTTGGGAAGAAACACGGCATTGCCCGGTTGAACGGTCTGGGCGTTTCTATCACCGGCATCGTGGACCCGCATCAATCGCGGGTTATTTTCTCCGCCCAACTCGGCTGGGAAGAGGTTCTGGTAGGCGAGATTTTGCAGGCGCGCCTGCCTGCTGACACTCCGGTGGTGGTCAGTAACGACGCCCGGGCGGCGGCTCTGGCCGAACTGTGGTTCGGTCAGCACGGACAGCGGTTGAACAATTTTGTCTTCCTTTACATTGGCGAGGGAATCGGATCGGGAATCGTTATTGAGAAAAAGCTCATCGACGGCGCCCATCATCTGGCGGGCGAATTCGGCCATCTGACCCTCTTTGAAGGGGGAGAACCCTGCCGTTGCGGGAATTACGGATGCCTGGAAGCGTACGCCTCCGACCGTGCCACGGTGAACCGATACGCCTCCCTCCGGCAGGGAGAACCCAGCAGCCGCGAGGCAAACCTCTCGCTGTCAGAAATCATTAAACGGGCTCGAAACGGGGATTCTCTGGCGCTGGAAACCCTGCGACAAACCGGGCGTTATCTGGGCCTGGGTATCTCCAAAATCATTAAAACCATCGATCCGGAAGCGATTATTCTGGACGGGGAAATCATTAAAGCCTACGACCTTATTTTGCCGGAAATGACCCGGGCCATTGAGCAGCGGGCTTTCTTTGGAAAAACCCGGGAAGTAAAAATTCTACCAGCTTCCCTGGAAACGGACTCCCGGCTGCTGGGAGCGGCTGCCTTAATGATTCAAAAAATATTCAGCGACGTAAAAATTGTCCTTTAAACCCGACAAAGGCTGACAAATGGTAAAATATTAAACTAAATCGAGAGGTGCACTTTGGTCTCCCTACATTTTCTCGATCTACTGGTGATTCTGATCTTTTTTCTGGTCATTATTCTGATTGCCTTTTACTATTCCCGGAAAGCGGGAAAAAGCACCGAGGCGTTTTTTCTCTCCGCCCGCAATATGCCCTGGTACATTGCCGGAACGGCCATGGTGGCCACCACTTTTGCCGCCGACACTCCCCTGGCCGTGACCGAACTGGTGGCCCGCAACGGCATTGCCGGCAACTGGTTGTGGTGGAATCTGGCCATTGGTGCCATGCTGACGGTGTTTTTCTTTGCCCGACTCTGGCGCCGATCTGGCATTATGACCGACGTGGAATTTGTAGAATTTCGCTACTCCGGGAAAGAAGCGGCCGTGCTGCGGGGATTCCGCGCCATTTACCTGGGCCTGTTCATGAACGCCATTGTATTAGGATGGGTCCACAAAGCCATGGAAAAAATCTTTCAGGTAACCATCCCGGGTTTCGATCCCTTTTTGCTGGTGGTTATTACCGCCAGCATTATTGCCATTTACGCCGCCGCCTCCGGATTGCTGGGAACCGCCCGAACGGACAGTTTCCAGTTTGTTTTTGCCATGATCGGCTGTATTATTCTGGCGGTTATTGTGGTGAATTTGCCGGAAGTGGGTGG
>JAJRXE010000181.1 GCA_024276455.1 Calditrichota bacterium | reverse complement strand
CCCACGCTCAGAATGGGCAAGGTCAGGGCGTCGTCGCCAGACAGCACATCCAGGCGGGTACCCACCAGGCGATGAAGCCGGGAAATCTGTCCCACATTGCCGGAGGCCTCTTTCACCGCCACAATGCGGGGATGGTCGGCCAAGCGCGCCACCGTTTCCGGCAGAATATTCACCCCGGTGCGTCCGGGAACATTGTAAATCACCAGCGGGAAATCCGTCCGATCGGCGATTTCGCGAAAATGGCGGTACAGCCCCTCCTGAGTGGGTTTGTTGTAATAGGGTGTAATAATCAGCGCTGCATCGGCGCCGATTTTTTTGGCCGCCAGGGTCATTTCGATGCTTTCGGCGGTGTTGTAATTTCCTGTTCCGGCAATAACCGGTATGTTACCATTAGCCGCCTCTACCACGGTTTCAAAAATCTTCAGTTTTTCTTCTTTGCTCAGGGTGGGAGACTCACCGGTGGTTCCGCACGGTAACAACGCGTCGGTTCCCTTTTGCAGGTGAAACTGAACCAGCTCTTTGATTTTCGAATAATTCACTTTCCCCTTCTTGTCGAAAGGGGTAACCAGTGCCACGATGGTTCCTTGAAACATGGTGCACTCCTTTTTGTTGTTAAAAATGAATATAATCTCCGGCACGGAGATAAGCAAGAAATGGTACAGAATGGATTACTTCTTTTGTGAAGTCCGGGGCTTTCTAACAAAATATTGAAAAAAGGTTCGCAGTGCCCCCGGAGAAAGCGGGCAGAAGGATTGGGACTATCTCCGGCGTTGGGAATCCGCTGTTTTTTTCCCCCTGGCGGTTTTTCCGGGGCGTGCCCGGAAGACGGAAAACAAGCCCGGTGAAGAGAGCCCTTCTCCCGGGCGGGGACGTTATTTCAATGTTTTCAATACTTCTTTAGCCTGATTTACCAGCGGATTATCTTCTCCCGATTTTGCCACGGCCTGAAAATCCCGGGCCGCTTCCACCACTCGATCCATCTTCAGCAGCACCTGCCCCCGTTCGAAACGGGCCGGCAGAAAATCCGGATTTTGTTGCAACACCTCGCTGTACAACGCCAGGGCATTCTCCCATTCTTCTTTCTTCTGGAAGTAATTTCCTTTTAGCATCAATCCCGCCAGCGAATCGGGCTGGAGCTGGAGATATTTTTCAATGTGCTGAAGGGCTTCCTCCAATTTGTTGTTGTTTAAGAAGAAGAGGGTTGCTTTAAGTCGCAGATCCGGGTCGTCGGGTGCCAACTGAAGCGCCTGGCGGTATTCTTGCTCCGCTTCGTCAATCAGTTTATTTTTGAGCTTCCACATTGCCCGGGCCAGATGAGCCCGCGCCGGATCGACTTCGGTTAACTCTTCTAAAACCTCCAGGGCTTTTTTCTCGTTTCCACCGGCCACCCCGGGCGAAAACAGATAAAACATGAACAAACCTTCCCGCGCGGCCACCGAACGGGGATTCAATTCCAGCGCTTTTTCGAAAGCCTGGCGAACTTTCGGAAGCAGACGCAACGCCTTCACCATGCCGGAATGCTGAGCCTTCAGTCCCAGCGCCTGTCCTAACACCTCGTAAGCACGCTCATCCTGTCCATTCAATTCAATGGCGGCATTCAAAAAATCGATCGCCCGGTCGTACTGGTCCTTGCGAAAAGCCACCAGTCCAAGGTAGTAATTTACCTCGGCGTCATGGGGATTTTCCCGGTGAAGGGCGTTCAATTTCTCTTCTGCACCGCTTAAATTTCCCCTTTCCAGCAATTGCACGGCTGCTCGAATGTCTGTACTCATGAGTCCTCCTCTACCAAATATGTTTGGGTTTCTTATTTTCACTGCTAATTTTTGATGCCTACAAAAAAGCAGGCGCTTCCGCGGGGAAGCGCCTCCTTGGATGGTAGTGATCTGATATAAAATCAGGGGGCCAGGATTACCATTATTTTCTTCAAAGAATACTCGCTCACATTTTACCCGGCTGTTTTACCGGAAATGCCGGTGGAGCCGGAGGAACCTGCTGCGGGGGATTGATTTGCTGTAACAACAGGTCAATGGCTTTTTGCAACTGAGGATCTTTCCCCTGCAATCCCTCTTCAGGACGAATGTCCAGCGGTACGTCCGGATCGGCACCGTGATTCTCCACAATCCAATGGCCGGAGAAATCGTAAAATCCCACATTGGGTTGCACGGCCATGCCACCATCCACGGTCAGTAGAACGTTAATGATTCCAATTAGACCGCCCCAGGTTCGCGTCCCAATAACCGTACCAAGTTTGCGCGCTTTGAAATGATCCGTAAAGAGCTCCCCGTCCGAACCGGTGAATTCATTAATCAATGCGGCCATTTTTGCCGTGGTTACCGCCATGGGAAACCGCATGGGGGCAAACCCGCGCGTTTTTACTCCAAAGACCAACTGCCGTTCCAACTTGTCGATAATAAAATAATTGGTAAATCCTCCGCCGTTGTAACGTACGTCAATTATTAAACCTTTTTTATATTTATAGGCTTTCCACCTCTGCTCAAACTGCCCCAATCCCTGGCTATCCATATCGTCCAGGTGCAGGTAACCGATCAGCCCCTTGCCCTGCTTCTCAACCATTTCCTGACGGGTTTTCACCCATTCCCAGCGTCGTAATCCCCGCTCAGAACGAATCGGCTTTACGGTAAAGGTACGGCGGTCTTTCGCTTCCGGCGTACTGGCCACGGTAATCCGGACTTCTTTTCCCGCCTTGTTTACCAGATAAACCAGATAATTCTCGTTGGTTCTCACGGGATGCCCGTCAATTGCCAGCAGGTAATCCCCTTCCTTTACCTGGACCTCGGGACTGGCCAGGGGGCTGCGCAGGGACTTCACCCAGCTCTTACCGCGGTAAATTTTCACAATGCGGTAAAGACCGGAGTTGGAATCAGGAAGAATGTCCGCACCCAGCAAGCCGGTGGAAACATGCCGGGTCTCGAACTTTTGATTCCGATCGCCCCCGAAGATGTACATGTGGGAAGCGCAAATCTCGCCCACCATTTCTCGCACCAGCGCGGTCAAATCGTCGCGGGTCTCCACGTAATCCACCAGCGGAAGGTACTGCTGGCGAATTTTCTCCCAATCCACTCCGTGCATGTTGTGATCGTAAAAGAAATCGCGGTACCAGCGCCAGATCTCGTTAAAAATCTGGTGCCATTCGGCATGGCGATCTAGCAACATTTCCACTTTGGAGAATTTTATTTTGCCGTCACCGACCCGATGTTCCTCTAACTTTTCGCAAGAAATGACTCCCACCGTTTTTCCGCTGCGGTAAATCAGATGACGGCCGTCCGCGCTCATCAGGAAGTTCCCGACGCCGTCCAAAACCGTCACGGTGTTCTGTTCTTCCATGTCGAATCCTTTTACGAAATAATCCTGCACGCCCGCCGGATTGAAGAACTCTTCAATGCCCGGAAATCCGAATCGCTCTTTTCCCATCACGAACACTTTATTCTGGCCTGCCTGTAAGCGTTTAAAATAACCGGCCGGAATGGGCAGGGTGTAAATGCGGGATTGAATGCCCGCCAGATCGATGCGGAAGGCCGGTTTCCCGGATTCGTTCCCGGCGTCGTCTTCCTCCTCCTCTTTTTCCAGGGGCGGTTTTTCCCCGGCCCGTAACTGCACCACACATATCCGGGAGGGTT
>JAJRXE010000180.1 GCA_024276455.1 Calditrichota bacterium | reverse complement strand
GCCGTTTCCGGTCTGGAAATGACCCAGAACAGCATTCGCCTTTCCTGGACTCGCGAAGAAGTGGATGCCAAATTGAAAGAGATCATGACCAATATTCACAACACCTTCTTAAAATACGGAAAAGAAGGCGACTTCGTCAACTATGTCAAGGGGGCGAACATCGGCGGATTCATCAAGGTTGCCGATGCCATGCTGGATCAGGGTGTTGTGTAAGACCCGGTCGAACATGCGATTGTTTTACCCAAAGAGCCCGGCTTATTGCCGGGCTTTTCTTTTTAGCCCTGAAGAGAAAATGTGTTTTATTCGGGGGGTGGCAAAACGGTTGCGTTGAGTTTTTTGGCCTGGGAAAATCTCGCCAGTGTCATTCCGGAGTTCGGGAAATTCTTAAAGTACTGGTTTCGAAGGGAAAATTAAAATATTCCCGGGAAATTAAATGAAGGAATTCTTAAATTGGAACGGATGAACCTTTGGAGGACGACATGCTGAAAAAATGGGCTCTCGTATTTTTGGTGGCGTTTTTAATGACTTCCCTTTCTTGTACCTCCGGTGAGGTGAAACCACCGCGACTGGATTTAAGCACCGGCTGGAAATTTATGCCTCAGGATAATCTGGATTTTGCCCGACCGGACTTCGATGATTCCGCCTGGAAAACCATTGAAGTGGATCGCACCTGGAATCAGCAGGGGTACCCCAAATACGAAGGATTTGCCTGGTACCGAATCAGGATCGTTATTCCTTCTTCCCTAATTAAAAATGCGGTATTGAAGGACAGCTTGATTTTTCATCTCGGGAAAATTGACGATTTCGACCAGGTCTTTTTGAATGGGGAACTCATCGGAGAAAATCTAAAGAACGTTCCTCCCGGTACCAAAGCGACCGATGATTTTAAGAATCTCGATCATTCTTTCTGGAATGTACCTCGCCGTTACTCCCTGGCGGTGGACGATCCGCGAATTAAATGGGATCGGGAAAATGTCATTGCCATCCGGGTGTACGATTGGGGAGTGGCCGGAGGAATCTATTCGGGCGATTTGTACCTGGCACCAGCCGATTTAAGCGAGTATGTGAAGTTCATCTACGTTCCGAACCTGTTCACCTTTCACCAAAAAGAGATTGAAAAGACGCTGGCGCTGAGAAATGTTTCTTCCAGATACCGGATAAAAGGTAAGTTTTACCTCCGAATGGTGGACAATTTGACCGGAGAAACGGTTCTCAAACGGAAATTCCCGGTAATTTTACAACCGAATGCCCGGGCAGAATATTCTTTTAAAGTCCCGAAATTGAATCGCTCTGCCACGTTGTACTACCGGGTGAAGTTGCAAAAAAGTCTGGAAGAGCGGGTGGAAAAAGAGGGCCTTCCTTACATTCTGACTCCGCCTGTAAAATCGGAACCCCGGATCAACGGTGCACGGGTTTACGGGCAGCGTCCGGGTAAACCGTTCTTGTTCCGCATCGCGGCTTCGGGCAAGCGACCTTTGCATTTTTCGGCCCGGAACTTGCCCGAGGGATTAAGTCTGGATACCACCCGCGGCATTATCCGCGGGGTGGTGAAAAAAGCAGGTACCTATCCGGTGCTAATCACGGTGAAAAATTCCCTGGGTGCCGACACGAAAACCCTCCGTATTGTCATTGGCGATCGGATTGCCCTAACCCCGCCGATGGGGTGGAACAGCTGGAACGTCTGGGGATTAAGCGTCACGCAGGAACGCGTTTACGCAGCGGCTCGCGCTTTTGTGGAAAAGGGGCTGGCTGATCATGGGTGGACGTACATTAATATTGATGATGGCTGGGAAATTTACGGTCAGGCCCGGGAGCCTAAACGAAAACCAAACGGAGAAATTCGAACCAATAATAAATTCCCTGACATGAAAAAGTTAGGGGACGATATTCATGCCCTGGGATTGAAATTTGGCATCTATTCCTCTCCGGGTCCATTAACCTGCGGTGGTTACACCGGCAGTTACGGACACGAAGAACAGGATGCTCGAACGTTTGCCAGCTGGGGAGTGGATTACCTGAAATACGATCTCTGTTCTTACCGAAAGATGATGACCGATCAGAACGATCCCCGCCAGTTAATGCCTCCTTACGAAAAAATGTACCGTGCTCTGAGGAAGCAAAATCGCGATATTGTTTATTCCCTTTGTGAATATGGCAATGGCCGGGTGTGGGAATGGGGAGCCAGGGTGGGTGGAAACCTGTGGCGGACCACCGGAGACATCTGGGACGAATGGGATCGCATGTTCTCCATCGGATTTAATCAGGAAATGGCGGCACCTTACGCCGGGCCCGGACATTGGAACGATCCCGATATGCTGGTGGTGGGCTGGGTCGGCTGGAGCGAACAGTTGCATCCTACCCGGCTCACACCGGACGAACAATACACCCACGTCAGCCTTTGGGCGTTGTTGTCCGCACCGCTACTGTTGGGATGCGATCTGGAACGGTTGGATGATTTTACTCTGAACCTGTTGACCAATGATGAGGTGATCGCTATTGACCAGGATCCCCTGGGAAAACAGGCGCTGCCGGTAATTAAAGAAAAAAATATTCAGGTCTATAAAAAAGATCTGGCCGATGGCAATTGGGCGGTGGGGATATTTAATATTGGTGAATCCACCCAGACTTACACGTTGAATTTTCAGGACCTGGGTCTTTCCGGTAAACTGCAGGTGCGAGACGTGTGGTGTCAGAAAAATTTAGGGGAATTTACCAACACCTTCCGGACGGTGATTCCTGCCCACGGGGTGCGTTTACTAAAGATTTTTAGACCGGGGACGAATTAGAGATACAATGAGGACATAGACACCTCCTCATGTGTAACATCCCGCTTCTTTTTGTACCGAGGAGCGGGATGTTTAGTAATTGGTTGCGCCACTTTCTGAAAAAGCAACATGCAGACCCTGAGGCGAAACTAAAATTCCATGAATTTTCAATTTATTAAAAAATAATAAAAAATTTCTAAAGATTCCTCCTGCATCAGGCGATAATAATACACAGGAGCAGCAATAAAAGCTTCCTCCTATCATAGGCCTCCTCCATTAAATCCACCCCTTGAGTCCGGAGCTCAAGGGGTGTATTTTTTCCCCCCGAAAAGACTGTTTTATATTTTGCTTGATTCTTTTTTCTCATGGGGATTAAATTTAAACCTTACCAGGGAGGCATGATGCAGCTTGTGGTAGCGACAGTTCTGGCCTATTTTATTGGCTCTTTCCCCACCGCCTTTTTGGCATCGCGAATATTCTTTCGGCGCGATATTCGAAAAGAAGGTAGCGGGAATGTGGGAACCTTAAATTTCCTGCGGGTCACTCGCTCGCGGACGCTCGGTGTGTTAGTGCTTCTGGGCGATGTGGGAAAAGGGTTTCTCGCTCTCTGGGTTGCTCAAAATTATTTCCAGGTGACCTACCTGCTGTTTCCTACCTTACTGGTTATTCTGGGTCATATGTTTCCCATCTGGTTAAAAGGGAAGGGAGGACGCGGTCTGGCTACCCTGGCGGGCACATTTCTTTTTTTGCAAGCCGGTGCCGTGGGAATCTGGTTGGTAATTTTCCTTTTAGTGTACGGCCTTACCCGCAAATACATCCTGGGTGTGGTCGTGGCGCTGTTTGTCGTCAATCTGATTATTTATGTTTTGTATTCTCCACACCTATTCGTTATTTCATCATCAGCAAGCTTAATCGTCATCTTTAAGTATTTACCACGTTTAAAAGAGGAATTGGCTTTTAGATAAGACGGAAAGGAGGAAATGGTGGAACCTAAAAGAACCGGTCTCTACGATATTCACGTAAAATTAGGCGCTAAAATGGTGGAATTCGCCGGATTTCTGATGCCCATTCAATATACCAGCATGATAGAAGAGCATCGAAAAGTGCGGGAATCGGTAGGCGTGTTCGACGTTTCCCATATGGGTGAAATAGAAATTCGGGGTCCCAAAGCGCTGGAATTAGTCAATTACCTGACAATTAATGATGCTTCCAAATTGCAAGTAAACCAGGCGCAATACACCGCCATGTGCTACCCCGATGGTGGGATTGTGGATGACTTGATCTGCTACCGTCAGGAAGATCGTTACCTGCTGGTGGTCAATGCTTCCAACACAGAAAAAGACTACCAGTGGATTTTAGAGCACCAAATAGAGGGAGTGGAAATAGAGAATATCAGCGAGCGGATTACCCAATTGGCGGTGCAGGGTAAGAATGCCGAACCGACCCTTCAAAAACTAACTACGATCGATTTATCGGCCATTAAATTCTATTGGTTTGTTGAAGGCGAGTTGGCCGGGGTACCCATGATTATTTCTCGTACCGGTTACACCGGCGAGCCCGGTTTCGAGCTGTATTTTGATCGGAAATACTCCGAAGATGTCTGGAATAAGGTTTTTGAAGCCGGAAAAGAATTCGACATTGCTCCCATTGGATTGGGGGCCCGGGATACCCTGCGTCTGGAAAAAAAGTACTGCCTGTACGGAAATGACATTGATGAGACGACAAATCCGTTGGAAGCGGGATTGGGCTGGATCACCAAATTACAGAAAGGCGATTTCATCGGCCGGGGGGCGTTGTTGAAAATCAAGGAAGAAGGAATCAAACGGAAATTAGTGGGCTTTGTGGTAGAAGGAAGGGTGATTCCGCGGCATCATTATCCCATTCTGGTGGAAGGAAAGGAAGTGGGGCATGTGACCAGCGGGTGTTATTCGCCGATTTTGGAAAAGAATATTGGGCTGGGATATGTGGCGGTTGAACATGCCGGAATTGGCAATAAAATTGTAATTAACGCCCGGGGCAGGGAGGTTCCGGCCGAGATTGTTAAAACGCCCTTTGTCTGATTCATTTTTCCGGAAAATCATCAAGGCCTTTCATCACCACGAAAGGCCTTTTTCCATTTATTTTTTTCGTTTGCTGCTTATGGGCTGTTGGTTGTATTTGACAAGGGATGTGTTTATATTTACTCGGTTAATAAAAAAGATGCGAAATGGGAAGGCGTTTGAAAAAGAAAAACAGCTCTAAGAAAAAATCAACTCCCTCCAAAAGCCGAAAGGAACGCGGAGATATTCGACCGGAAGTTTACGGCCTGTTGTTGTCGGCTCTGGGGATCTTGCTGGCACTGGCCATCATTTCTTACCACCGCAGCGACCCGGTTGGTTTTTTAACGGAAGGGAACATTTACCAGATTAAGAATTTATTGGGGGCGTTTGGTGCGACGGTGTCCGCCTGGCTGTTCCAGTGGACATTGGGCTATCCGATTTTGTTCCTCCCGATTTTGCTGATTGCAGCAGGAATTTTCTTGATGTTTCGTCGGCCGCTGGGCGCTTTGATTCGTTTCGCCATCGTCCTTTTTAGCTGGAGCCTTTGGTTGTCGGTGGTTTTAGCGACCCCCCAGGCTCTTCAAACTTTTGGTAACCCGGAATCTTTTTACCCCAGTGGTTTGATTGGGGGGATGCTGGCGGTTTATCTGGTGAAAATTTTTAGCAAATTCGGAGCCGTATTCCTGCTGGTGATTTTTTTCCTGGTTTTAAGCATTATTACGTTCCGGATTCCGTTTTCCGCAGTACCGCTGGCAATTGTTCGGGCCATTCAAGAGGGTTTTGTACTTCTGATTGGACTGTTCAAACAGGTAAAGCTACCGAGCAGAGAAGCTAAACCCGAACGAAAAAGGGCGCGGAAAGTGGTTCCGGAAGTTGAAACAACGATTCCGGAGATGGAAGCAGACCGGCAAGATCCCTATTACCATCCTTCTTTACCCTCCGAGGCGGAAGTCGAACAGAGAGAACCGGAAATAGATCGGCCGCTGGAAATCTTAACCAAGGCGAGAGATCTGGTTCCCGATAGCCAGAGTACAGAAGAACCGGTGGGTGAAGAAAGCGCGGATGATGTTGCCGATCAAAATCTGCCCGGCCAGCAGGCAGATTTTGAAATTCAGGAGGCGCACAAGGAAAAAGAGTTGGATTACGATGCCTTGATTCGCGATTCCCTTTCGCGGTACCAGTTCCCCTCCACCGACTTGCTTTACGAACCGGATGAGCAACCAGAAAATCTCACCGAAGAGGAATTGCGCAAAAATGCCCGGCTGTTAGAAGAGACCCTGGCGCAATTTGGAGTGAAAGCCTCGGTGGTTCGAGTGGTGGAAGGACCGGTCATTACTCTGTACGAGGTTCGGCCCGCTCAGGGGGTCAAAATCAGTCAAATTGTGGGCTTGCAAGACGATCTGGCGCTGGCCATGCAGGCCAAAGGAATCCGGATCATTGCCCCCATTCCCGGAAAAGCGGCCATTGGCATCGAAATACCCAATCGTTCGCCTTCGATTGTTTATTTCAAGTCCATTGTTCGCTCGGAAACTTTTATTAATGCTCAGGGAAATTTAATTCTGGGGTTGGGTAAAACCATCTCCGGAGAAGTGTACTGGGCCGACCTTACGAAAATGCCCCATTTGCTGATTGCCGGAGCAACAGGTTCCGGTAAAAGCGTGGGCATTAATACCATGATTGCCAGTTTACTTTACCGAATGCCTCCCAGCGATTTGAAGTTTGTTTTAATTGATCCCAAAAAGTTAGAACTTTCTATTTACACCAAATTAAAAGACCATTATTTAGCTATTTGTTCGGAGCTGGATGAGATTGTGGTGACGCATCCTCAAAACGCCATTATGATTTTGCGCAGCGTTATTAACGAAATGGAAGAGCGTTACGACAAGCTGGCTGCCCTGGGCGTGCGCGATATTTTAGCCTACAACCGCAAAATTGAAGAGTACCAACAACAAGGAGAAAGCTCCGAAGAATTTCGGAAGCTACCTTACAT
>JAJRXE010000179.1 GCA_024276455.1 Calditrichota bacterium | reverse complement strand
TATGGATTTGAAGCCGATTGAACAGATTGACGATGATGAGCTCATGTCCCGCTTCGACAGACTATTGGAAGACTTGAAACAGCCGTCTAACCTGGATACCGTTCTGTACGATATCAAAGAAATTTATTTCTACGGAATTCATTTTAAACCGGAGTGGTTAGAATTTTTGAAGGCTCAGGTGTCCGTTCCCATGTATTTAATGAATTTCGACTGGTCCTCGGATTTTACCGTGAGCGTTCGGACACAGGAGATTGGCGAGAAAGAAGTGTACCAGTTTCTAGAAGCCGTGGCAACCATTTTTTAACCATTTTTCGGGGGATTCGTTATGCCAAGATTGGATTTTAAGAAAGATAAACCCATCGGCGAGGTGACCGGTGAGTTTGAAAAGCCGGTGAAAACGATAGCCCCTGAACCAACCGCTGAACCGGCGGAGGAAGCGCTTACTGAATCGACGGAAAAATCTACGGAGAGCAGCGGACTGGACTTTATGAGGGGGTTATTCCCCGACGAAACGGTGGAAGAGACGCCCGCGAAGGAAGAGCCGTCCGCGCCGGCCGAGTCCATTACGTTTGCGGAAGAACCGGGAACGTCCGGTTACAGCGGCCGCGATTGGGAAGACACGGGATTTAAATCGACGTTTCCCAATAAAAAGCTTTATTACATTTTAGGAGGCGGAATCCTCCTGGTTGTGCTTCTGATTTTCGTGTTGATTTCTTTCTTCAGCCGCGGTAAGGAGGTCGAAACAGCCGCTTCGAAACCCCCGTAACAGGTTCCCTCCGGCGAACAAACCACCGGAACCAGCTCGGTGCTGCAAAAAATGCTCCCAATTTACCAGGAAAACGTAGCCAATAATCGATTCATTGAAAAACATTTAGAGGTGTTCCTGGCCGGTCGTCCCCGCTCCGCCGAATATTCGCTGATTGTGATTTCTTCCCACGAAATTAATCTGACGGTGTTGGCTCAGTCCCGTGACGATGTAGCCCGGTTTCACCTGGATTTGAAAAAGGCTTTCCCGGGATTCGGCTTCCAGATTATTTCGGTACAACCCAAGTTTGAGGGGGATCGACAGGTTCTGTATGCCGACATCAGCGCCCGAATTACTCCCCCCAAAGCCGCTGCGGCCGGTACCATGCAACCGGGAACTTTCGCGTTGCAGGTGGATAATATTGAAGGAGCCCTGCGGCAATTGGCCGGTTCGAATCGGGTGAAGCTCCAATATTTTAAACAGGGAAAATCTTTCGATAAAATCAATTACCGCGAAATCTATTGCTACGCCAATCTGCAGGGACAAAAGAACAATATGATTTCTTTCTTGAAGGCTCTGATTAATAAGTATCCCGGAATTCGGATTAATAAGATTTCCATTTTTCCGTACAATTTGGCTCCGATTTCCGATCGCAGTCTTTCGACCAGAATTAATTTTACCTATTATAATCCTAAATAACTCAAGCATGCGCATTATCGCCGGAAAATACAAAGGACGCCGTCTTTACTCAGCCAACAACCAGTCGATTCGGCCAACCACAGACAGGATTAAGGAATTTATTTTTAATGTGTTGGGAGATTTTGTGGAGGATTGCCGGGTGTTGGATCTGTTCTCTGGCACGGGCAGTTTAGGGCTGGAGGCTCTGAGCCGGGGAGCCAGCGAAGTCACCTTTGTGGACAACTCTTACCATTCTTTAAAGGTGCTGCGCAAGAATTTAGATCGCGTGAAACCTCTGGAACCTTACGGGATTGTGCGCAAGGATGTGTTGGGGTTTCTGCGCAAGAACCGTGAACCCTACGATTTGATTTTTGCCGATCCCCCTTTTAAATGGGGAAAATTCATCGAGCTGCTGCCGCTGGTCTTTCTGCCGGAAAATCTGGCGGAATACGGCATCTTCGTTCTGGAAAGCGAGCGAACCCATGAAATAGAATGGGAAACCAACGTGTACGAAGTGATTCACCAGAAACAGTACGATCGCAGTATTATTACCTTCTTTAGCCGAAAGGATGAAGAATGAAACGTGCCTTGTATCCCGGAACCTTCGATCCGATTACCAATGGACATCTGGATATTTTGAAGCGGGCGTTACAGTTGTTTGACCAGATTGTGGTGACCGTTGCGGTGAATCCCAAGAAGACCCCTTTATTCAGCATGGAAGAGCGCATCGAATTGATTCAGGACGTCCTGAAACACGAGATCGGCAATAATCGGGTGGAAGTGGAAGGGTTTGGCGGACTGCTGATTGATTTCGCCCGCAAGAAGAAAGCCTGTGCAATTATTCGAGGGCTGCGCGCCGTCAGCGATTTTGAATACGAACTGCAAATGGCCCTCATGAACCGCCGCCTGGCCGATGAGGTCATTACGGTGTTTCTCATGCCGCACGAAAATTATTCCTATTTGAACTCCACCATTGTGAAAGAGGTCGCCCGCCTGGGCGGCGACGTTTCCGATTTTGTACCCCCGCAGGTGAAAGAAGCGTTGTTAAAAAAACTGAACGCTTCGGATTGATTTCCTTTTAAACCAGCCGTTTTTTTCTTTTCAAATCTATCCGAGTTTCCCCCGGAGAATTGTTGCCAACTCTGCAACAGGAGCGTAAAAAAATAAAAATTATTGTTTAATTTCCAAAAGCTATTAAATTATTTAACTCTTTCGAAACAGAAGGTTAGGGAAAAATACGGGAGTTGGACATGGACATTATTGAAAAGATTCGAGAGCAGGCCAGGAAATCGCTGAAAACCATTGTGTTGCCCGAGGGCGAGGAGGAGCGAGTAATTCGGGCGGCGGCCATTTTGAAAAGCGAAGGCATTGCGACCCCGGTGTTGCTGGGGAGTGAAACGGCGATTCGCCAGAAGGCGCAATCTTTAAACCTGGATCTGGCGGATATTCGCATTCTGGAACCGGCCAATCAGGCCAATTTTGAGGAGTACGCCCAGAAATACTACGAATTGCGAAAACACAAGGGAATGACTCCGGAGAAAGCCCGGGAGGTGATGGTGAATCCCCTCTATTACGGTGCCATGATGGTGCGAGAGGGCGAAGCCGCCGGGGCGGTGGCCGGATCCATTAACACCACTGGCGATGTGTTGCGAGCGGCTATTCAAATTGTGGGATTGGCGCCCAACGTTAACGTGGTTTCCAGTTCCTTTATTATGGTGCTGCCCAAAGGCAAGATTTTAACCTTTGCGGACTGCGCGGTAATTCCCAATCCCGATCCGGAACAGTTGGCCAGTATTGCCATTAGCTCGGCCAACACCCATCGCAAATTGGTGGGCAGCGAGCCTAAAATTGCCATGCTATCGTTTTCCACCAAAGGCAGTGCCCTACACGAAATGGTGGACAAAGTGGTGCAGGCTACCCGGATTGTCCGGGAAAAGGCTCCCGAGTTAGCCGTGGACGGCGAGTTGCAATTCGATGCCGCTTACGTTCCGGAAGTGGGGAAACGCAAAGCCCCGGATTCCCCGGTGGCGGGACAGGCGAACGTTTTCATCTTTCCCGATCTGAATGCCGGGAATATTGGTTACAAAATGGTACAGCGTCTGGCAGGTGCCGAGGCGGTGGGACCGGTGATTCAGGGATTGGCCAAACCGTACAACGACTTGTCCAGAGGCTGTAGTGTGGACGATATTGTGAATGTGGCGGCCATTTGTAGTATTCTGGGGTGAACCTTTGGGCAAAGAGCCGTGTTTTTCATAAAATGTGTCAAAAGTAAATGCAGAGAAATCCATGAAATTGGCCAAACGAATTGAGCGAGTGGAAGCTTCCAAAACGTTGCAGGTAAAGGAAAAGGCCTTGCAATTGCAGGCGCAGGGAATTGCCGTGATTGACCTGACGGCCGGCGAGCCGGATTTCCGAACCCCGGCAAACATTGCCCGGGCAGGGATTCGCGCCATTGAGGAAGGATTTACCCATTACACCGCCAACACCGGTATTCCGGAACTGCGCCGGAGTATTGCCGAGAAATTAAAGAAAGACAATGGATTGAATTACACTCCCGAGCAGATTGTGGTTTCCAACGGGGCCAAACAGTCGGTCTTGAATGCCCTGTTTGCGGTGGTGGGGGCGGGAGACGAGGTGATTATTCCAGCGCCGTATTGGGTAAGCTACCCCGAGCAGGTTAAAATTGCCGAGGCGTCTCCAGTAATTGTGGACACCAGTGCCGCGGGCTTCAAATTAACTCCTGAGCTGCTGGAGGCCCATCTGACTGAACGCACCCGGGCTATTATTTTAAACACGCCTTGCAATCCCACCGGAGTGGTTTATTCCCCCGGGGAGTTAAGCGAGCTGGCCGCCATTCTGGCGAAGCGCGACATCTGGATTATCTCCGATGAAATTTACGAAAAGATCATTTTCGACGGATTGAGTCACCGCAGCATTGCCTCGCTGCAAAATTTGAGCGAGAAAAGCATTGTCATCAATGGATTTTCAAAGTCCTACGCCATGACTGGCTGGCGGGTGGGCTACGCGGCGGCTCCCTTGCCGGTAGCGAAGGCAATGGCTAAAATTCAGAGCCATTACACCTCCAATGCATCTTCCATCTCTCAAAAAGCGGCGCTGGAAGCACTCAACGGACCGCAGGAGGAGGTGGAATTCATGCGCCGGGAATTCGAGAAACGCCGTGATTACATTCGAGAAAAACTGAGCGATCAACCTTTCCTGTCTTTTGTGAATCCCCAGGGCGCCTTCTATTTTTTCATTAAAGTGTCCCGGGTTTACGGGTGCCGTTGCGAAAGCGGTCTCATCCAGAATTCCATTGATTTTGCCACCTACCTGGCGGAGAAGTACCATCTGGTTACTGTACCCGGTGCGGCATTTGGCGCCGATGCCTACATCCGCCTTTCCTTTGCCAATTCCCTGGAACAGATTCAATTGGGGATCGAGCGCCTGTTAGAAGGGATGCGCGCCATGTTAAGGCAAAAACAGGAAAGTTAACAGGGAGGAGACTCGTATGCCAACCTATACGTACCGATGCAAACAGTGTGGAATGGAGTTCGACCATTTCCAGAGTATTGCCGATCCGCCGTTGCAGACCTGCCCCTCCTGCAACGGACCGCTGGAACGGGTGATTACCGGCGGCGCCGGACTTATTTTTAAAGGGTCGGGATTTTACATTACCGATTACGCCCGTAAGAATAGTTCCGGTGGGTCGAAAAACAGTGAGAAAAGTAGCACAACGGAGAAAAAAGGCAGCGCAACAAACAATAATTCAAGTAAATAAGCTTGATTATTGTTTCTCAATCTGTTGAGTTTGATTTGGACCTTCCCGGAGGGGCGACTTCGGGAAGGTTTTTTATTGAGGGTGACCCGGATTAATGGGAGGCGGTGGGAGGGGGAAGGGGGAGAAGAAGCTCAAAGGGAGCCTGCCCCCCGGCGGCGCAGGGCGCGGAGCAACGCTTCGGCGCAGATTGGCATCTAATAAAATGAGTGGGCGAAGTGCTCGCCGTAAAATCCTGAGGATTGGTGTAAAGACGCATTAAATAGAGGAGGCAACATGAAGGTCGCGTTTTTGGGAACCGGTTTAATGGGGCGTCCCATGGCGGAGCGGCTTCTGCAGGCCGGTTACCGGCTTCACGTTTACAACCGGACTCCTGAAAAAGCCCTTCCGCTGGAAGAAAAAGGTGCCCGCCTCTGGCCGCTTCCGGAGCAGGCTGTCCGGGAAGCGGAAATGATTGTTCTCATGTTAAGCGATTTTGCAGCCATTGAAGCGGTTCTGTTGCGTGAGGAGCTTTTGAAACAGCTTGCCGGAAAAACGGTGATCCAGATGGGAACCATTCTGCCGGAAGAGAGCAGGCGGTTACAGGAAATCGTGTTAGAGAGAGGGGGAAACTATCTGGAAGCGCCGGTGCTGGGCAGCATTCCCCAGGCAAAAAGCGGAGAATTGATCGTCATGGTGGGCGGAGATGAAGCGCTTTTTCAGCGCTGGCGGAAATTGCTGGCCTGTTTCGGATCCGAGGTACATCTGGTGGGAGAAGTCGGTAAAGCCGCCACCCTCAAGCTGGCTTTAAACCAGTTGATTGCTTCGCTTACGGCGGCGTTTTCCTTGAGTCTGGGAATGGTCTTGCGCAGCGGCGTGGAGGTGGAGCTGTTCATGTCCATTCTGCGGAATAGCGCCCTGTATGCCCCGACTTTTGACAAAAAGTTGCCCCGCATGCTCAAACGCGATTTCGACCGCCCCAATTTTCCCACCAAGCACCTGTTTAAAGACGTAAAATTGGTGGAGGAAACCGCCCGCCGGTTGGGATTGGAAACCGCCGGGGTCGAAGGGGTACGGCATATTATTGAGAAAGCTCTGCAAATGGGCTGGAGCGAGACGGATTATTCCTCTCTGTACAATGCCGTGAATCCGCCGCAGGAGAAAGAATGAGCCTCCTGGGGTATCCCCGGGACGCTTTTCTCCCGGGTGAAAGCGAAATCAATTTCTCCGGAAAAGGTTGTGCAGGGCAAAATATTTTCGCTAATTACCCTCGGTTTTAAATGGAGGAGCGTCATGTTAAAAAATGTTGTGGTTCAAATGGGAATGATTTTTATTCTGGGAGTTACCATGATAACCGGTTGTGGAAAGGGCGTGCCGAAACCGCCGGTAGCCAAGAAAATCCCCAAAGCCGACACCTTATTCGGGGATGTGCGGGTGGACAATTATTACTGGCTGCGCGATCGCAACAACCCGGAGGTGCTCGACTATTTGAAGGCGGAGAATGAGTACGCTCTGGCCGTTATGAAAGACACCGAAGGGTTGCAGGAGAAACTGTACAAGGAAATGTTGGGCCGCATTAAAGAAACCGACCTGTCTGTTCCGGTGAAAATCGACGATTACTATTATTACACCCGCACCGAAGAAGGCAAACAATACCCCATTTACTGTCGCAAGAAGGGAAGTCTGGACGCACCCGAGGAAGTTCTATTAGATCAGAATAAACTGGCGGAGGGACACGATTTCTGCCGGTTGGGAGTGTACAAAATCAGTCCCAACCACCGGTTTCTGGCCTATTCGGTGGATTTTGCCGGATCGGAGACCTACACCCTGCGCATCAAAGATTTGCAGACCGGCAAGCTGTTAGCGGACAGCATTCCCAACACCTACTATTCGGTGGAATGGGCCAACGACAATCAAACCCTGTTTTACACCACTCTGGACGAAACCATGCGACCGTTCCGGCTCTACCGCCACCGGTTGGGGGAACAACCGCAGTCCGATGTCCTGGTTTTCGAAGAACCGGATCAGGCCTACTACCTCTCTTTAGCCAAAACTCGCAGCAAAGCCTACCTGTTGATTAATCTGAACAGCATGGTGACCTCGGAAGTGTGGTACCTGCGGGCGAATCAACCGGAGGGGCAATTTCGGGTGATTCATCCCCGGCAGCACGGTATGGAATATTCCGTGGAGCACCATGGGAAATACTTCTTCATTGTTACCAACGACAATGCCAAGAATTTTAAGGTCATGCGGGCGCCGGTAAACCGACCTCAGAAAAAGTACTGGAAAGAATTTATTCCGTACGACCGGAAGGTGAAAATTGACGGGGTGGACGCCTTTAAAAATCACCTGGTAATTTACCAGCGGGAAAATGGCTTGAAAACCATTCGGATTTTCAATTTTGCGAACGGGGAAAATTATCGCGTAAAATTCCCCGAAGACGTGTACACGTACTGGGCGGGAGATAATCCCGATTACAATACCAATTTATTGCGCTTTACGTACACATCGTTTGTGACTCCCCGGAGTGTTTACGATTACAACATGGACACCCGGACCTGGGAGCTGAAAAAGCAGGATGAGGTGCTGGGCGGCTACAATCCGGATCTGTACCGGAGCGAGCGCGTGTTTGCCACCGCCCGGGACGGAACCCGAGTTCCCATCTCGCTGGTGTACCGCAAGGGATTAAAAAAGGATGGGAAAAATCCCCTCTATCTGTACGGATACGGTGCGTACGGCGTTAGCATCGACCCGAGTTTCTCCAGCTCGCGTTTGAGCCTGTTGGATCGCGGGTTTGTGTACGCCATTGCCCATGTGCGGGGCGGCGGCGAAATGGGACGTTACTGGTACGAAGACGGCAAGCTTCTGAAAAAGAAAAACACTTTTTACGATTTTATCGATTGTGCGGAATATCTGATTCAGCAGAAATTTACCTCCCCGGAAAAACTGGTGATTTCCGGGGGAAGCGCCGGCGGACTGTTAATGGGGGCGGTGAACAACCTGCGTCCCGATTTGTTTAAAGTGGTGCTGGCCCATGTGCCCTTCGTGGATGTATTAAACACCATGCTCGATCCCACCCTGCCCCTCACCGTCATCGAATACGAGGAGTGGGGAAATCCGCACCAGAAAGAATATTATTTTTACATCAAGTCTTACTCACCCTACGACAATGTGGCAGCCAAAAAGTATCCCAACATGCTGGTAACGGCCGGTTTGAACGATCCGCGGGTGAGTTACTGGGAGCCGGCTAAATGGGTGGCCCGGTTACGGGATCTAAAGACCGATCACAATTTATTGCTGCTGAAAACCAAGATGGAAGCCGGACACAGTGGGGCATCCGGGCGCTACGACTATTTGAAGGACCTGGCGTTTGAGTACGCTTTTGTGTTCAAATGTCTTGGTATTAAAGAGTAAACCGGCTTCCGGCGATTCGAAGCGAAACCAAATAAAAGGGGCTTTTCCATGCGTTTGCGAGGATTTGTGTTGTTGTTTTTAATTGTCTGGATTGTCAGCGGACTGGCGGGCGAAGGGATGTGGCCGTTGTCGGAAATCCGGCAGCTGGATTTGAAGAAGAAGGGCTTGAAGATCGATCCGAGCAGAATTTACAATCCCCAGGGGGTGAGCCTGATCGACGCCATTGTAAAGGTGGGTGGCTGCACCGGCTCTTTTGTCTCGCCAAACGGGTTGATTTTGACCAACCACCATTGCGCTTACCGGGCGGCTCAAAGTGCCAGCACCCCGGAGCACGATTACATTCGCAACGGGTTTCTGGCCGCTTCACGGGAAGAGGAAATCCCCGCCAAAGGCTACACGGTACGGATTACCGAATCTTACCGCGACGTTTCGGAAGAAGTGCTGAGTGCGGTAACGCCGGGAATGGATTTTGCCGCTCGCACCCGGGCCATTCAGCGGAAAATCAAGGAGATTGTTGCCCGGGCGGAGAGGGAGCACCCCGGCAAACGGGCGGAAGTCGCCGAAATGTTCATCGGGAAAACTTACGTTTTGTTTCTTTACACCTATTTGAAAGATGTGCGGCTGGTGTACGTGCCGCCCCGCTCCATCGGGGAATTCGGGGGAGAAGAGGACAACTGGATGTGGCCCCGGCACACCGGCGATTTTTCTTTTCTGCGGGTTTATGTGGCTCCCGATGGCTCTCCGGCGGAATATTCCCCCCAGAATGTGCCGTACCACCCTCGTAAATATTTGCAGGTGAATCCGCAAGGGGTGGACGAAGGAGATTTCGTGTTCATTCTGGGATATCCGGGACGCACTTACCGCCACCGTACCTCTTATTTTCTGGCCTTTGAAGAGGAAATCCGCTTGCCGTGTGTGGCAAATCTGTACGACTGGCAAATTCGGGTCATGGAAAAAGCCGGACAAAATGACCGGGAGGTGATGTTAAAACACCTTTCCCGCATCAAAGGGCGGGCGAATGTCATGAAAAATTACCGCGGCAAGCTGCTGGGACTGAAGCGTCTCCATCTGGTGGAACGCAAACGCGAGGAAGAAAAAGCCCTGCAGGCTTTCATTGACGCCGATCCGGCCCGGAAAGCGAAGTACGGGGAGTTGCTGGCCGCAATCGGGCGGGTGTACCAGGAAAGGCGCCAATCCGCCCAGCGCAATCTTATTCTAGATTACCTGCCCCGCAGTTCCAACCTCTTTAATTTTGCCCTCACCATTTACCGGGCTTCCAACGAACGGGCAAAACCGGACCTGGAACGAGAACCGGCTTTCATGGATCGGAATTACCCTCGCACAAAAGAGCGTATTCTGCTGGCTCTGAAGGATTATTACGAACCGACCGACCGAATCCTTTTAAAAGACATGCTGTTGCGGGCCAGCCGTTTACCGGAAGGCCAGCGCATTCAGGTGCTGGATGAAATGATTGGGCAGGAAGATCCCGAGGCAGCCATCGACCGCCTGCTGGATGCCATGTACGCCCGAACCATGTTGAATAAAGAACGAATCGTTTACGCCGCGCTGGAACAACCGGTGGAATCGTTGAAAATTCTGGACGATCCCTTTATTAATCTGGCTAAAAATCTTTATCCGGTGTACCAGGAGCTCAAGAAAGAGCGGGAGCGCCGCAAAGGAGAATTGGATCCCCTGCTGGCAAAGCTGGTTGAGGTGAAAAAACAGTTCCTGCAAAAGAAATTCGTTCCCGATGCCAACGGAACCCTGCGTCTAACTTATGGACACATTCGCGGGTACTCTCCCCGCGATGCGGTGTACTACCAGCCCATTTCAACCCTGCGGGGGGTGGTGGAGAAAACCACCGGGGAAGAACCGTTCGACACCCCGGCGGATTTGCTGGCTTTAATCGAAAAGAAGGATTTCGGCCGTTTCCAATTGAAGCGGTTGGGAAGCGTGCCGGTGGGGATTCTGTACGACACCGATACCACAGGAGGAAATTCCGGGAGTCCCATTCTGGATGCCCGCGGACGGCTCATCGGGGTGAATTTCGATCGGGCTTTTGAAGCGACCATTAACGATTACGCCTGGAGCGAAGAGTACAGCCGTTCCATAGGGGTGGACATTCGGTATGTGCTGTGGGTGACCCAGAAGTTTGGGGGCGCCGACTGGCTGCTTCAAGAAATGGGCGTTCCGCTGAAATAAGTCGCCTGGGAGCGGAAGCGCACTCGCTTAGAGAGACAGGGCGTCCAAACTTCGCGTATCCCGACCCTCCGGACAATTATTCCGGGGGCGATTAAATTCCGTTTAAACGTACGAGCGCATGACAGAAAAATTTTCTCCGCCGGAATTCGGACAACCCATTCGGATGCGGGCGGGTCGGTTGGTGGTGCCCGATTTCCCGCTTATTCCCTTTATTGAAGGCGATGGCATCGGTCCGGACATCTGGCGGGCAACAAAATACGTGCTGGACGCGGCGGTGGCAGCCGCCTACGGTGGACGGCGCAAGATTGCCTGGACGGAAGTGTACGCCGGCGAGAAAGCCTGGCGCATGTTCCGGGAATGGTTGCCGAAAGAAACCGTGGATGCCATTCGTCGATACCAGGTGGCGATTAAAAGCCCTCTGGCCACGCCTGTAGGAAGCGGATTCCGCAGTTTAAATGTAACCCTGCGAAGGGTGTTGAATCTGTACGCCAATATGCGACCGGTGAAATATTACCGGGGCGTACCGAGTCCGGTGAAACATCCCGAGCGCATGAACGTGGTGATATTCCGCGAAAATACCGAAGACCTGTACGCCGGAATTGAGTGGGCGCGCGGGACCCCGGAAGCGCAAAAAATCATTGATTACCTGACCAGTGAGTTCGGAGTGGAAATCCGTCCGGATTCCGGGATTGGAATTAAATCGATCAGCGAAACCGCCTCCAAAAATCTGGTCCGAAAGGCAGCGGAGTTTCTGCTGGCCAACAACCGCTCGTCTCTGACGCTGGTTCACAAAGGTAATATTATGAAGTACACCGAGGGCGCTTTCAAAGATTGGGGGTATGAGTTAATCAACGAGGAGTTCG
>JAJRXE010000178.1 GCA_024276455.1 Calditrichota bacterium | reverse complement strand
TGATTTCCGGGTACACCTTCAAACCGTTGCTGGTAACCAGGTAACCCTGGGCGTTGATTTTCAACGCGCCGTCGCGGGTGTAAACGATATTACCGTCCGGCTGCAACACCTGCAGAAAACCGCGTCCGTTAATGGCCACATCCAGCGGATTGCCGGTTTCGGTAATATTTCCCTGGGAAAAAGACCGAAAGGTGGAAACGGGACGATTCCCCAATCCAATCTGGATACTGGCCGGTTTCTCCAGGTCTTCCCGGCCGTTTGCTTTTCCGGCCTCCACAATTTCGTAAAGCAGATCCTGAAACTCCAGAGCGCTCCGTTTAAAACCGGTGGTATTCACATTGGCCAGATTATTCGCAATCACATCGATATTGAGTTGTTGAGCGGCCATTCCTAATGCGGCTGTGTTTAAGGCACGTAGCATGTATGATTCTCCCCTTTTAATATTTCCCTAATTTATTTACCGCGTAGTTTAAAAGCTCATCCACGGCGCGCACCATGCGCTGAGTATTCTCGAAACGTCTCTGAACCTCTACCAGGCCAATCATTTCCCGTACCGGATCGACATTCGATTTTTCCAGAAATCCCTGGCGGATGGCACTGTTCGACGGAGCAATGGGAGTTGCTTCTCCGCTCAGAATAAACAGATTAGACCCGGCTTTTTGAAGCTGATCGTAATTTTCAAAATCCACAATTTTCAAACGATCCATAAACTCGTCGTCCACATAGATTTCCCCCTTTTCCGTAATCACAATGGATTCGGGAGTGTTCTCCTTGCCCTGCAGCACAATTCGACCTCCTTCCCCCAGCACGGGCAAGCCATCGGATGTTAACAAGGTACCATCGGCCCCCAGGCGGAAATGCCCGTTGCGGGTGTAGGCTTCCCCGCTATCGGTTTCCACGGCAAAAAAGCCGGGTCCGGAGAAAGCCAGGTCTAACGGATTCCCGGTTTGCTGCAACGGTCCCTGACTGAAATCCGGTTTCACAATCAGTTCCGGCGGTTCCTGCATTTTATTGGACAGTACTTTAAAGAAAACCAGATCCCGCTTGAAACCAATCGTCTGCACGTTCGCCAGATTATTTGCCACCACATCGTTCTTGCGGGTTTGCAGGATCAGGGAGGTTTTCATTTGTTCCAAATCGAGCTTCATATCGGTCTCTTCTCTTTACGTTTCGCTACTCGTCACATATGTGTTTTGGCAATTCAAGTGCCAAATTCATCCACAAAAAGGAAACGAATTCTTTTAGCAGCGTATCTCTTTGATTTACAAGAAGTTAAATATTGAGTTAAAAAAAGAAGAGTGAATTTACCAAAACAAAGAAAAGAACGGAAGCGGAAGAAATGACCTGTTAGGCGGAATTTTTTGCCTCCTGGGCAGCAACACGTCCTCTGTGCCGGCTGGGGAACCAACCTTCATCCCCGGCCCTGTTAAGTGGCTCTTCCCGCCGGAAGGAAGGAAGATCCACTCCCTACCAATGGTATTTCAACGGGAGGGAATAATCCGCTTTTGAGTCGATATGTTTCTCAAAGAAAATCTGAAAGGGGAAAATCGAAGGAGGGTAAAAGAAAAAATTCGGATTACTTGTTGGCCCGAATTTTCAGAATTTCCTTCACCCGGTTTACAATTTCAAATACCTGGAAGGGCTTACGCATGAATCCCACTGCCCCTTTTTGTAGGATTTCGTCCAGATCGTCCCGCCGGGAATACCCGCTGATAATCAAAATCTTCTGATCAGGATTGATTTTCTTCATTTCCAGGAAAGCTGTTCTACCGTCCATGATCGGCATCACCATGTCGAGAATGACGAGATCGATCTGTCCCTGATGCTGACGCACAATCTCCACGCCTTCTTCGCCATTGCCAGCGGTAAACACCCGGAACCCGTTCATTTCCATAATCTCTTTCATAATGCTCCGAATGTTGTATTCATCATCCACAATCAGAACCGTGGGTTTCTCCTTCACTTTTTCTCGGGTGGGAATCCGCTTTCTCTTCACAACCGATGGCTGCATCTTAGGCTCCTCCTTGACCGGTAAGTAAATGAACACCTGGGTATATTTGTCCACTTCGCTTTCAATAAAAATTTGACCATTCATGTCTTTTACAATATTGTAAGCGATAAACAATCCTAATCCCACTCCCTCGTTCTTTATGCGGGTAGAATAAAACGGTTTGAACACCTGATCAACAATTCGGGGTGGAATTCCGCAACCATTATCGTAAACGCTTAATTCCAGATACCGTCCGGCATTGAGATAAAAGGGCTTATCTTCTACCAACCCATCGGATTTCACTTCCAGCATGCGGGTCGATAGGCGAATTTCCCCAAAATCCCTGTCTTTTAAAGCCAGCATACTATTTTCCAGCACAATTTCTAACAAACGGCGCAAGCGAAGAGGATAAATGGTCGTTTCGTGCACATTGGGATCCAGTTGAAACTGAATGTCGATGTAATCGGGAATTTCTTTTTTAAATTGGGAAAGATAGGATTTAACAATTTTGTTAATATTTCCCTTTTGGGCGACTTCCAGTTCCTGAAGATCGTAATTGAGAAACTTTTGAATAAAATTTGAAGAGCGGGTAATGGCCTTTTCCATGGTGTCAAATTGTTGTTGAAATGGATGATCATCTTCCAGTTGAGTGCGCAACAAACTGATGTTCGGCATTAAGATCGTCAGTAAATTATTAAATTCTCCGATTAACGTCCGGGAGAACTGGTCCAATTCGTCGAGCACCTCGTTGCGACGTAATAGGTTTTCCTTGTAAATGCGCTGGGTCATAGCGACTGCAAAAACCAACACCAAATTAAAATGGTTGCGCAGCTCCACCCGACTGATGTAAAACTCAAATACCCGGGGAATTTTGTCATCCGTTTCAATGGGAGAACGGTAGAACAACACTTTCCCCTCTTCGGCGTTGGCCAGAACTTTTT
>JAJRXE010000177.1 GCA_024276455.1 Calditrichota bacterium | reverse complement strand
GCCAATTGATTCTCCACAACGGTCCTCCAAGTATTAGTTTTCCAGAACGTTTTTATTAAAACGACTCATCGTCAGGTCGATGCCATTTTCCACAAACGAAATCACCGCCTCGGCGGCATGTTGCAAGATGAAAGGCAATTCCTTTTCCTCTTCTTTCGAAAAAGGCGACAGCACGTAATCCGCCGCATCCCGAAAGTGATCGCCAATACCAATTCGCAGGCGGCAAAATTCCCGGGTGCCCAGGGTTTCGATGATGGAGCGCAACCCTTTTTGTCCGCCGTCGCTCCCCCGACGCCTCAAGCGAATGGTTCCAAACGGCAAATCGATGTCGTCGCAAATTACCAGCAGCTTTTCCAGCGACGCAATGCCAAAGTCCTGCAGAGCGGCGGCTACCGCCCGGCCACTCAAATTCATATAGGTTAAAGGCTTGACCAGAATTACCGTTTTCCCTCCCACCTGCAGTCTGATAAAATAATATGGTCCGTTGCCTTTTGCAAATTTTGTTCGGTATTTTTCGGCCAGTAAATCGACCACCATAAAACCCAAATTATGGCGGGTACGAGCATATTCTTCGCCCGGATTTCCCAATCCAATAATTAAGAACGGTTGACTTTCCATCGTAGTCGTTGAAAAATGGTGTGAAGATCAAAGGGGCGACTTACCTCTACGGATAAAAAACGGCGCCTGCCTTTTGGCCATCGGCGGTAATTCCCGCTTCGCGCTTTAAGCCACCCCAGAGAACAAGCGATTTTATTCCTCTTCCTGAGACTTGGCAGTAATAACTTCCGGCTCGGAAATTTCCTCTTCCACTTCCCCGGCCGCCTCTTCGGCTTCGGCGCCCATGGCAGCCCGAGACCGTTCAATCAACAGAATCGTCTCTTCCGGATCATCCAGAATGCGAGCGTTTTCTACCTTCAGGTCTTTCACATGCAGGGCATCGCCAATGTTCAGATTGGTAATATCCAGTTCAATTTTTTCCGGGATGTCCTTGGGCATACATTCAACCCGCACTTCGCGAATGATGTGCTCCAGAATACCTCCCGCTTTCACCCCGGCCGCGGTGCCCACCAGCACCACCGGCACCGACACGGTCAATTTCTTTCCTCTCTTCACACCCTGGAAATCCACGTGAATAATCTCTTCTGTTACCGGAGAACGCTGCACGTCTTTCAGCACGCAAAGGACTTTCTTCTTCTTCCCTTCGATTTCCAGCTCTACCAAGCCGTGCATTTGGGAGATCTGGGAGTCCAGTTCTTTGGCGTTAATTAACAAATGAAGATTTTTTTCCTGAGGGGCATAATACTCCGCCGGCACGTAACCTTCTTTGCGGGCGCGCCGGGTGGCCCCTTTGCCCAATTCTGTTCGCTCTTTAACTTTTAATACAAATTCTGCCATAATCACTCCTTCACCTAATAATGATTAAAAAAATGCAAGCAGTTACCCACTTGCATCCCCATCGTTAAAATCGCTGGGGTGGGAGGATTCGAACCTCCGCATGCCGGGACCAAAACCCGGTGCCTTACCGCTTGGCTACACCCCAATTTGAATGAACCGGTTCTGCAATAAAAACCTGATTTTCTTCTCCAAGTTCCCGCCCTAACACTTCCAATTCCACTCCCTGCTCAAACAAACCGTAAATCGTTGATCCGCTTCCGCTCATGCTCACAAATTCCGCTCCCGCTTCCGTCAACCTTTCTTTCAGAACCTGCAGCCTCGGATACCGGGCCAACACCACCTTTTCCAAGTCGTTAAAGAAAAATGCTTTAAACTGCGAAAGAGAACAGACCTCTTTCACAAAGGTTTCAAATTTAATATCCGCCTTATAATGAGTCAAGCGAATATCAAAATTTTTAAACACTTCGGCGGTGTTCACCGGAAGGTTTGGATACACCAGCAACACCCGGTAAGCGGTAAAAAATTGGCAGGGAATCACCACTTCGCCGCGGCCTTTCACCAGAGCGGTTTTTCCCAGAATAAAGAAAGGCACGTCCGAGCCCACCCGGGCGGCCAGCCGCAGCAACTGCCCCACCGGAAGGTCTATTTCGTACAATTGCACCAGTCCCTTCAGCACCGCGGCGGCGTTGCTACTCCCGCCCCCCAATCCGGCTCCCAGGGGAATATTTTTTTCGATCTCGATCGCAATCCCTTCCGTCAGCCTAAAGGCCTCCCGAAACACCTGGTAAGCCCGGAAGCAAGTGTTTCGCTCGTCCCGCGGTACCTGCGGCCAGTTGCAGCGAATCGTCACCCCCCGTTCCCGACGGGCGATTCCAATCCGGTCGCTCAGACTGATTTCCTGAAAAACAGATTCCAGCGTGTGGAACCCGTCCGGCCGCCGCCCCACTACCCGCAATCCGATATTTATTTTGGCGTACGAGGGAATTTCTTTTGTCATGACTCCGTGCGTCCCTTCGGCTGTTCCCGAACGGCTTTTTCGCCGGATAACTCTTCCCGGGAAGGTAAGCGGAGTCCCAGTTTTTTCATTTTTCGGAACAGGGTCACCCGGCTAATATTCAAATCGCGGGCGGTGTCCTGAATCCGGTAGTTATTTTTTACCAGAACGCGGGTAATGTCCCGCCGCTCCTGCTC
>JAJRXE010000176.1 GCA_024276455.1 Calditrichota bacterium | reverse complement strand
GAATCGGGCGGGTACTGCTCGGGTAAGTGGCTTTGCAACCAGCGTTCTGCACTAACCCGGGTAGGAAAAGATTGACCAGGCTCCGGAATTTTCGGTAACACTACCCGCAGGGAATCCAGCGCCAGATCGGGGACAAACCCAAGCCCCAACACTTCCCGACTCTCTTGCAGAATAAATTCCGCATTGGCAACCAGCTTGGCTTTCAATTCCGGATTGTTGTAAATCTTCTGGAACAGCCGGATCGAATCGAGTTGAAAAACCAGGGTAACCACCAGAGCCCCGACCACCGTTACCAGGCGGGAATGAAACCCAAACCGTTCACTCATTCGGTCGGTCATATTGTCGAACCAGGCTTCCAGTTCCTGCAATTTCAAGCGGGTTTGTTTCAAGTGTTCGAAAATTTCCTGCTGCAAATTTCGGTAGGTCTGCCGGGACTCTTTTTCCAATTCCACCGAGAGCTTGCTCAGCTGTTTCAACAGTGCTTCCGGATCAGCTTTCACCAGCCGCTTCAAGGCCTCCTGAGTGCGGGAAGAAAATTCGTTCAGATCGGGAGATTCGGCCAATTTTACCAGAATGGTGCTGAATTCTTCCAGGCGAATCACCGCCGGTAAGCGCCATCGGTAGCGGGAAATCAGGGGGTGCTGTAAAATTTTCCGCACCACTCGTTCCGCCTCCTCTTTCAGGTCCGGTTCCAGCACCACTAACAACCGGGTTAGTCCCCAGAGTAAATTCCTGCCCCGCAAATTCAACACCGTCACCACCAGCTGGGTAAGGACCGTAACCAGCAAACTGGCGAGCAAAATAACGCCCACAAACCCAATCAAGGCGTCAATGTGTTCAAGCATAGAACCCTCTCATTTACTCCCCTAACATCGGGAAAATCCCGGCCAGCGAAATCTTCGCCCCTAACGTTTGTTCACAGAAAATCCAAACCGCAAACGAACCGCTTATTTTCCGTTTAACCATGAAACGGCGTTTTATCGGAAGACAGCTTAATTTTGCATGAAATAATTGGTAAGTACTTTTTTAAAGACCGCTTTCCGTGGGGGTGGGAAGAACTTCCGAATATTCTTCTCAATAAAGAGGGGAGCCATCAGATCGCCCCAGGCCAGCCGCACTGAAACCAGTAGTGTTAAAAACGAGAAACGCATTACTCATCCCAATTTTGAATAAATTTAAACACTTTTCTCCCGTAATGCCAGATTTTTCCGGGTTCGACAGAAAAAAAGTCCCTTCCAGAACGAAAGGGACTTTTTAGCAAGAAGGCGTCTTCGAATTAATTATTTTCGCGCATACTCCAGCGCCTTCTTCATCCGGGGCAGAAATTCCTCTTTTTCCATGAAACCGACCACCCGCAAATCGCTGAGTTCCCGCCCTTCCGGAGTCAGAAATACCAGGGTGGGAACCCCCCGAATGTTGTATTTCTTTTTCAAAGCCTTGGCCTCGGGAGAATTCCCTTTGGTTAAATCGACCTTCAGCATTATCATGTCCCGCGAGAGCTCAATAACTTCCGGTTGAGAAAAAGTAAACTTGTCCAGCTCTTTACAGGGAATGCACCAATCGGCGTAAAAATCAATCATAACCGGTTTCCCCTCGCTGGCCGCTTTTTGCAACATGGCTTCCGAATAGGGGAACCACTGGATTTTCTCACTGGTTTGGGCGGCGCCAGGGCTGGCTTCCAGTTTTTCCAGCTTCTGATCCACGTACGTCTGGACTCCCGTGCTGGTAAATATTAGAGCCAAAATAAAGAACACCACCCCCACCAGATTGCGAATCACCGGAAACACTTTTCCCTGCGAGGGGGTCGGTTCAATCCAGGCCATGTACACCCCACCCACCAGCATGGTGAATGCCAGCGCCAGATAGTAGATCAAATCGTTGGGAAAGAGCGGGTGGAGAAAGTAAATCGCCATGGCAATGAGCACAAACCCAAAGATGCTACGCACCCACACCATCCAGGCGCCGGAACGAGGCATGCGGCTCAGACTGCCGGAGAATATGGCCAGGAAAATGAAGGGGATTCCCAATCCGATAGCCAGGACAAAGAAAAGAATGAATCCCAGAAAGACATTGCCCTGTTCACCAACGTAAGTTAGCAGAGCCAGCACAAAGGGACCAATGCAGGGAGCCGCCACGATGCCCACCGTGAGCCCCATGAACAGGGTTCCGAAAAGTCCCTGCCGGGCGCCTCCGGCAAAATTGCTTAAGAATGCCGGCACCCGGATTTCGTAGAGATCGAACATGCTCAGGGAAAGTCCCACCAGAATCGCCGCTAACACAATTAGCACATACGGATTCTGAAGCGCCGCTCCGAAAAGACTACCGGTCAAAGCGGCAATCACTCCCAGAACCGAGTAGGTGACCGCCATGCCCAGTACGTACACAATCGCGTGTGTCAGCAGGCTTCCCTTTTTCTCTCCGGCCTGTCCGCCAAAATAGGAAATGGTAATGGGAATCAGAGGATACACACAGGGAGTCAGGTTCAGCGCTAAACCGCCCAGAAAAACCAGGGCCAGGGTGAGCAAAAATCCCTTTCCCTGAAACGGATTTTCCTCCTCGGCGGGAGGAACTGCCTCGGCCACGGCGGCTTTTTCACCGCTCGTTTTCCTGGGAGCAAATACTTCCGGGTGAATGGACTGCACCGTTTCTCCCGGTTCTACAACCGGAAAATTGCCGGTGAAGGTCATCTCTTCGGGAGCCAGACAGGTGTGATCGTCGCAGGCCTGAAATTCCACCGTGCCCCGCAACGCCACCTCCTTACCCGGGTAATCCGGCGCAATGGTAACGCTCCCGTAAATGTACACCGTTCCCTCGTAAACGTTTAACGGCACCTCCGAAAAAGAAAATTGCTTCGAGATTCCCTGCGGGTATTTCAGTTCACCAAAAGTGATTCCCGGCACCGGTTCAAAGGTGACTTCGGTGGGAATTAAAAAATCTTCCGCGGGTTTATGCGAATTAATATGATAAGGCGGTTGAATGGTTAATTCCAGTGCAATACGGTGCGTGGTTCCCTTTTGAAATTTGTCCACCGAGCTCAGCAACTTCGCCTGCACCACCGGGGCTCCCGGTTGGCCAAGCGCCAAAGCGAGAAACACGAACAAGACGGCAATTGTGAAAACCGATTTCATTGGCAGCTCCTTTGTTTCCGAATTATTACGTTTTTACGTCTCAAATCATCCAATAATGCAATGACTGGAATAATTTGATTCATTTCAGTAATGAATGTTACAACCAGGGTTTTAAGTCGTTAAAAGAAAACCGGGGCATAGGAGGGATTTTTCTCCTTCCGATAGCCAAAATTAAAGGACACCCGCACATTCACCAGGTTTTGGACTTCGTACTGGTTGTATTTCGCCCGGCGATAGGACGCTTCCAGAAAAAGATTGCGCAGGAATTCGTACCGCAGGTAAACGCCTCCGGCGGTAATGGTCTGGCGAATTCCGTCCAGGAAAGGGGCCTCGCGAGGGTCTTCGTCGCGATGCGGCCGGTCCACATCGCCCCCCACATTCCGATCCGGCGGATTGGAACCGTGGCGGTAGCGTTCGTAATCCAGACCCAGGGCCAGAAATTTGGAGAAACGTTTCTCCAGACGCAGGTAAAGATTGTCCGAGTTGGGACCGATGAAATGCCCCAGAATAGTATCGTAATGTTTGTACTTGTTGTAATCGTGCACGGAATGGGAATAGACGTACGGTTTTACCCGGGTGTACTCGCCGAGAAGGTCTACATCGGAAAGAGAAAAGGGATTGGCCCACCAGAATCCTCCCTGCAAACCGAATTTGTTACCGAAAAAATTGCTGCCCAGTTTACCGGTGGTGATGTCGTCAATAAACCATTCGCCAAACACCTTAATGCCCGGTACCATTCGCCACTCTAGATCGATTCCCAGGCTGGCATTGTCGCGATCGCCGTAAAAATGCTCCAGAGAAGCAAAAAATCCCAGCGGATGGGAGTACCCGGCAGAAACCGGTCGGTCGCCGTAAACGACCGCCTCGCTCAATCCCAATTGCCACCCTCGGCCCAGATTCAATTCCAGACGATTCCCCGCCCAGTACACCGGTAAATAGGGTTGCTCTTTTACGGATACCCGCCCCTGCGGGGAGATGTATTGCAAAAATGCGGAAATGTGGGTAAATTTGAATCGCCAGTAGCGCACCACCAGTTTAATCTGATCGTACACCGGAGCGTTGGTGGAAAGCATCAGGTTGCCGTGGTGTCCCACCCCCCACTGGTTGTAATCCCGTCCGAACAAGAGGTAAAAATACTTGTAGCGAACGGTGAGCTGAGCCAGGTTTTCATCGAAATCGTACGATCCATCCTGCCGCCGTAAAATGTAAGGTTGACCGCTACCTTCCAACACCTCGTACGGGAGGTACTTTCCGCCCCAGAGGTCGTCTGTCACATGGTTGTCGGTCAATGCAAAATAAAAGCCGATGTGCCGTCCAAGGCTTCCCCGAAACAGCAAGCCATTGCTGGTGCGGACGCGCGCTTGGGCGGTGGTCAGGGGGGTCTCCTGCCCCCGTTCCCGATAAGGAACCAACCGATTTTCGTAACTGTAGCTCAATACGGGGTCCAGATAAAGGGTGAATTCCCGATGTTGAAAGGTTAGGAAATTGCGGTTATTCAGGTAGAACCACTTACTGAGGGGACGCACAAAGCGCGAATCCAGCAGCGACCTTACCCGGGTACGCAGCGGGGGAATTTTCTGCTTCCAACCCAATTTTTCGAGTTCTTCTCGAAATTCCACCGTCAGGTAGGCCAGCTGTTGCAATTCCGTACCGGAGAAGCGTTCCGGAGATTCTTCACGTTTTTCAAGGGCTTTCTTTATGTACTCGGCCATTTCCAGGCGGGTAAACGGCCTGCTGCCGTTAAACACCCCATCCACCAGTCCGCGAACTTCCCAGCGTTCCAACACCGGATAGGCCCAGTGCGAGAGGGGGACCCCCACCGTTTGTGCCCGGAGGGAAAGCAAACACAGCAACCAGAAAACACCGGCCGTCAGCGTTAAGCGGAATTCTCCCTTCAATATGGCTGCCTTTCCCTTCGTTTCTTTTCCTTACATTGTATTGTTAAACAAAATTCGATCGATTTTCTTACCCGCCAATTTATTTTTCCACCACCACCCGGCCTTCTTTGAGGACTTTGCACACATGATTCATGCCGTAATGGTAAGGAATGTACAGGTAATTGGGAACCCGGTGGAGGGCAATATCGGCTTTTTTGCCCACTTCCAGGCTGCCCAGTTCCTTATCCCGGGCAATGGCCCGGGCGGCACCCAGGGTAGCCGCCCAGAGGGCTTCTGCCGGACGCACCTTCATCTGAGTACAGGCAATGGAGGTAATCAAACTCATGTTCTGGGTGAAGGAGCTGCCGGGATTGTAATCCGTGGCCAGCGCAATGGGCAGTCCGGCAGCAATCATTTTGCGAGCCGGGGCGTATTGGGGTTTCCCCAGGAAAAAAGTGGTGCCCGGAAGCAGTACCGGAATAACGTCCGCTTCTTTCATGGCGAGAATCCCTTGATCGGAAATCTGCACCAGATGGTCTGCCGAAATGGCCCGCACCCGCGCCGCCAGCTCGGCCCCACCCAGAGGGCTTAACTCGTCCGCATGAAGCTTGGGAATTAGTCCGTAATCTTTGGCGGCAATTAAAATTTGCTCGCTTTCCTTCACCGAAAAAACATCTTTCTCGGTAAACACATCGCAAAACACGGCCAGCTTCTCTTCTGCCACCCGGGGAATCATCTCTTTGATGAGTAAATCGATGTAAGCTTCCCGGCGGGAGCGGTATTCGTCGGGAATTTCGTGCGCCCCCAGAAAGGTGGGCACGATGGTAATGGGGAGCAGGCTGGCCACGTGTTTTAACACCCGCAGGCTTTTGATTTCGTCCTCCAGAGAGAGTCCGTAACCGCTCTTGGCCTCGATGGTGGTGGTGCCGTAGTCCAGAAATTCCCGTACCCGCCAGTAAGTCAACTCCACCAGTTCATCGAAAGAGGTTTTCCGCAGGGCTCGTACACTGTTGCGAATGCCCCCTCCGGCGGCGGCAATTTCTTCGTAGGAACGCCCCTCAATGCGCATTTCGAATTCCTCTTCCCGGGTTTTCGCAAACACGGGATGGGTATGCGGGTCAACAAATCCCGGAAAAGCCCAACATTTTTCCCCATCGATCCGTTCGGCATCCGGAAACTGCTTGAGCAGTTCCTCTTCCGGAGCAATCGCTTTGATTTTGCCGGCTTCCACAACAATGGCGACTCCCTCCCGCACTTCCAGTTCTCCAAAAGGTCGGTCGCTCCGGGGCGTTACAATCCCCTGCAGATTAACCACCATTTTCAAACTCATTTCTCTTCTCCGGTGAGTTGGTGAATGGCTTCGACCAATTTCTCGTAAGTTTTGTCCAGGGCCTCGGAGACCACCTTGGTGTCTCCGATAATGGGCATGAAATTGGTGTCCCCGTTCCAGCGCGGCACAATGTGAAAGTGGAGATGGTCCTCAATGCCGGCACCGGCGACCCGCCCCAGGTTCATTCCGATGTTGTAACCGTGCGGATTCATTACCGCCTCCAGCGCCTTGACCGACAACTGCAACAACGCAAAAAGGTCCTGATGCTCAGGCGGTTCCAGATCCAGCAAATTCCCGCTGTGGCGGTAGGGAACCACCATCAAATGTCCGTTGTTGTAGGGGAAACGATTCATGATGACGAAGGCATGTTGGCTGCGGTAGAGAATGAGGTTTTCCCGGTCACGGGTCTGTTCCACGCGATTACAAAAAATACAACCCTCTTCTGAGCCGTCTTTGGCCTTCAGAATGTATTCCATTCTCCAGGGTGCCCACAAAATCTCCATGATCTTTCCTTTCCTTTTGAAGAATCTAAATTTAATGGTAATCCTTCCCGGTTCCAAAATCAATTCTCGATTTAATTTTACAGTTCTTCACACGAATTAGACATCGTGGGTAGTTTTCGATTCGGGAAACATTTTCCCGGTGTCAGAGACCAGGAATCCAACCTCCGGGGAGGTTCGACTTGCTACCCAACCAGGAAAATTTCTTCCTGATCCGGAAAGTCGCCGGCAGCAGAACCCCTAAAGTCCGGGCGGTTTGAATTCCCGTTTTTTCCGAACCGCAACCCGGTATTTCCTTCACCCGGCAAATTCACCCCGATTTAAAAAATGGGTGATTTCCAAAATGCAATTTGCTTTTTCCGGCGTTTTATTTTATTCTTCGGGAAGAACAATTCGGGGGTCTCCATGAGAAAATCCAGACAAACATTGTCTCTTCTGCTAACGCTTTTTGCGCTTTTACCTCCCTTTAGTTTCGCCCGGGAGAACGAATCTACCGCACCGGTCGCTTTCGAAGACAGCCTGCTGAATCGCTTCACCGGCACCTGGAGGATGGTCGGCACCGTCATGGGCGACTCAGTGGAATACATCTGCGAAGTGGATTGGGTGCTTAATCACCGTTTTCTGCGCTGGCACCTGAAGGACATCCAGCAACCACCCGGTTACGAAGCGCTGGTGTTCATCGGCTGGGACGATGAAAAGAGCCGGTACGTGGCTCACTGGCTGGACGTTTACGGGGGAAAAGCTTCCCGAACCCTGGGTTTCGGTACCCGCAACGGGAACAACCTTGAACTCCTGTTCGATTACCCCGAAGGCGCCTTCTGGGACGTTTTAACGTTTCACCCCCGGGAGGGAAACTGGACCTTCGTTATTCAACAAAAAAACCAGCAGGGCCTCTGGAAAGAGTTTGCCAAATACCGGTTAATGCGTCCGGGACCTCCCGCAACCACCCCGGAAAGGTGAAAACGATTTTTCAGGTAAGTTCACAAAAACCGGATTGTTAAACATGAGCAAGAGAATCAACTGGTTGAATTATCTGATTGAATTAATCGTGGTCATCATTGGCATTACCATCGCATTTGCTCTCAACAACTGGTGGGACGCTCACAAAAACCAGACGCTTGAGCACCAATATTTAAACAGTTTGCTGGGCGACCTGCAAAACGACGCGGCAGAACTGGACACAACCATTCAATACAACCAGACGAAATTAATCTTTTTGAAACGTTTCCTGAAAACCCAGGTACAGCCCCGCCGCATTGTAACAGACACCGCCAGTCAGGCACTGGAAACCATGCTCAGCAATTATTTTCCAGTTTTTAAACTGAACTCCTACGAATCGATGAAAAACAGCGGAGATTTCAATCTGATTTTAGATTACGGATTAAAAGAATTCATCGTTTCTTACTACAAGCAAATCGAAGAACTTAAGATTCTGGAAAACTATTTTCAGGACTTTCTTTCCCGTTACATTCTGGACTTCGCTTACCAGCACACCGATCTGTTTGACCACAAGGTGGTCACCCCGGGAATCATGCGAACACACCGCTTTCGCAATCTGACTACCGGCTATTATGCTTATCTTACCCAGATGATGGTTCTTTACCAGCGGCTCTCCCAGCACAATCAGCAGTTGGCCGAAAAAATTTCTTTTTACCTGTCGGCGCCCGGGAGGCGGGAGTCAGCTTCTTCCTCGAGCCCGGGAAAGACTTACTCGAGATAAAACCATGGGTACGTTTCAATCAGGCAACCAACCATCCGGAGGCCCGGCGGGAACGCTGGCTTACCTTCTGCTACTTTTGGCCACCACGGCAGCGGCTTACTGGGGCACGGCGGAGTTCTTCCACGAGGGATGGTTCGCTCCCTACGGGAAATATCTGATTTTCTACCTGCTGCCCATGCTTCTTTTAATGGCGCTCACCTTGTTTTCGCTCTCTTTCCCCCGGCTGGGAGGAATTGTGATTGTCCTGCTGGGAATTGGTTTTACCCTCTGGCGTTACTCCCGGCTGAAGGCTTTACATCTGCCCGTCGCCCCCTCGCTCTGGATTATGGGATTTGTCCTCAGTCTTCCCGGTTTGCTGCTCTGGTGGAAGGACCTGCGGCAGAGAAAAGAAGGTGCCACCAGGGCAGGGAATGCTTCCGGCCGGCGCTGGAAAGCTCGTCTGGTGCTGATTCTTCCCCTTCTGGTGATGATCGGGGTAGGCATCCCGTTGCTGATCCGCAACCTCCAGCGGGTGCCGCTGGAGCATTTCGGGGAGGTGACCGTGGAGGGCAACGGAATCACCCTGACCTTTGCCCCCGCCGGACTGGGCTGGCTCTACTCTAACCGGCACCCGATTGAATTTCGCGGTAAAGCTTACAGCGGACTTTCCTGGAACGAAATCGCCCTGTTTGGTAAACCGCCCATCGGTTTCGAGGGAAAACGCTACGGTTCGGATTACAATGGCACGCCAGCATCGATTTATTACGCCACCCGGGAGGATTTTGACCGCTACAATATGTTCCGCTACATTGACTCCAGTGGCACCGTGTTGACGGACTCTCTGCATGATTACTGGCGTTTGCCCACCGCGGAGGAGTATGAGCGCTGCCTCACTTACCGGGGTAAGAATGCCGGCGGGGAAATCGATTCTGCTTCCGGGAAGGTCCGCTACCGGCACACCCCGGACAAAGAAGGTCCCCTCTGGGCGCCACAAATGGAGGTCATTTATTACTGGACGGCCAGCTGTGCGGATGAACAACATGCCTACGACATCTCCTACTCCGGACGGGTCCGTCCGGTGCTGAAAACCAGCAAACAGGACTACCGGGGATTCCGGGCGGTGCGGGTTAAACCTCAGCAAAACCCATAGATAAATAAAACCGCGTTTTGGAGCTGACGGTGTTTACTTCTCTTGGAACAATCCAGAATGTCTTCTCCCAACATCATTGAAAATTCATCCAGGATTTTTTAGAGAACAGAATCACAATTGGAGAGATGGTAGCCGCAGGCTCGAGAAAATTGTCCCTGATTTTCGGTCATTGGTTCAATGGTCATTTGTCCCTCCCTGGCCGTCATTGAAAAATCTTCCGGATTTTTTTCGGTAGCCGCCGGCTTCACGCCGGCGCAATTCTGTCGTCCCTGATGGGACTCTAATGGGTGGATTCATTCCCTGATTCCCCGGATTTCATCCGGGGCTATTTTCACCGCGTCCCGACCGGGACGCTGGCATTTGAACAACATCTTACCGGAAAAAATCAGATTCGTAAACAGCGGAATTTACCTTCATCGAAAAAAATCCTTTGGCGGAAACATTTTGCTTTCCGGATAAAAAGAAAAAGTCCGGCTTTCGGCCGGACTTTTCCTTCTAACTTAGGAGGTACTTCGTTTGGCCGCCTAATTGCTTTCCTCTTTCTCCTTCTTGGCCTGCTCAATTACCTTCTGGGCCAGATCAGGCGGCATTTCTTCGTAATGGGAGAACTTTTGAGTAAAGATGCCCCGTCCCTGTGTCATGGAACGCAGGGCGGTGGAATAACGACTTAATTCCGCCTGGGGCACTTTGGCTTTGATGATCTGGAAGTGACCGTCGGATTCCATGCCCATGATCTTCCCGCGCCGGCTGGAAATATCGCCCATCACGTCGCCCATGTATTCCTCTGGAACCTTGATTTCCAGTTCCATGATCGGCTCCAGCAAGATGGGCTTGGCGTTCAGGAAAGCTTCTTTGAAAGCGGCCTTTCCAGCAATCTGGAAGGCAATGTCTTTGGAATCCACCGGGTGTTGTTTTCCGTCGTAGAAATCGGCTTTTACGTCCACTACCCGGTAACCGGCCAGAATCCCCTCTTCGCAGGCCGCCATGACACCTTTTTCCACCGAGGGTACGAACACCCGGTCTACGTTCTGCCCGACCAGCGAGTTGGTAAATTCGATTCCGCTTCCCCGGGGCAGCGGCTCGATGCGCAACCACACTTCCGCAAACTGCCCGGCGCCACCGGTCTGTTTCTTGTGACGATACTTGGCGTCGCCCTTGGCCTTGATGGTTTCCCGATAGGGAATCTTGGGATCTTTGATGTTTACATCCACTCCGAACTTCTGTTTCAGACGTTTCACCACAATGTCCAGGTGCAGCTCGCCCTGTCCGGAAATAATGGTTTGCTTCAACTCCGCGTCGTACCGGACGAGGAAGGTCGGATCTTCTTCGTGCAGGGTACTCAAGCCGGTGGAAATTTTGCTCTCGTCTCCTTTGGACTTCGGTTCGATAGCCAGGCTGAACAACGGTTCGGGGAATTCCACCGGGGGAAGTTTGAAGGGAGCGTTTTTGGCGCTCAGGGTGTCGCCGGTGTGGGTGCTTTTCAATTTCACCAGCGCTCCAATGTCCCCGGCGTGCAGCTTGTCGATGCCCTCCTTGTGTTTCCCGGAAAGCACAAACATCTGCCCGATGCGCTCGGTGGAATTCTGGGTGGTGTTGAGCACTTCGTCGCCGCTCTGCAGCACCCCGGAATACACCCGCACATAGGACAATTCACCCACGTGGGCCTCGGAGACGGTCTTAAACACGAAAGCCACCATCGGTTCGTCATCGCTGGGTTTGCGCTCCTGACTTCCGTCTTCCGATTTAATCGGCGGCATTTCGCTGGGAGCCGGGGTGTACACATTAATGAAGTCCAGCAGGGCGCTTACCCCCACGTTGCGGGTTGCCGCGGTGCACAACACCGGGAAGAGGTTGCGATTCATAAACGCTTTCTTAAAACCTTGCTGGAATTCCTCTTCGCTCAGTTCGCCCGCTTCAAAAAACTTCTCCAGCAACTCGTCGTCGCTCTCGGCCACCGCTTCCACAATTTTCGCCCGCAGCTCTTCGGCCTTACCTTGCAGGTCACCGGGAATGTCTTCTTCGCTGGGTTTCCCGGAACTGTCCTGCGGGTAAACCAGCAATTTCATTTTCAGCAAATCAACAATTTTAAAAAAGTTGGGTCCGGTTTCCACCGGGAACTGGGTCAGGGTTACCGTGTGACCGAACCGATCGACCAGATTCTGTACCAGATTATCGAAATTCAGATTCTCCCGATCCAGTTTATTAATCACAAAGGTTACCGGCTTTTCGTACTTTTTCGCCAGATTCCAGACCTGCTCGGTTCCCACTTCGATTCCGGAATTGGCGGAAATTAACAGCAGGACGTTTTCCACCACCCGCATGCTGCTGACCACATCTCCAAAAAAGTCGCTGTACCCGGGAGTGTCCACAATGTTAATCTTATTCCCATGCCATTCGCCGTGCAAAAGGGCCGCACTAATGGAAATCTGGCGTTCGATTTCGTCTTCATTGTAATCGGAAACCGTGTTTCCCTGCTCCACCGTCCCCATGCGGGTAATCTGCCCCATGGTGTAAAGCATGGCTTCCACCAGAGAAGTCTTTCCCGCACTGCCGTGGGCTCCGGTGCAAACGTTTCGAATATGTTCGCCTGTATACTCTTTCAATGGGAAAACCTCCTATTTCACTTAAGATTTTACAACTCAAGTTTATTTAGACTTGTGAATATAATAAACACACCGAAACCTGTCAAGTGGTTTGTCAAAGCCCTTCCGGTTGATCGAAGAACCGTAAAACTTGTTTTTTCCAGGGGTTACAAAAGTTTGGAAAGAGTCTTCCAACCGGACACCCCCGCTTCGTACGCCCCGGGCCCAGACCGCGGCTTGCCGAAGGGAGAAGAATGATTGGGCAGTTGTTTTCTCGCCGATCGCTGCTTAATTTGCGTCCAAAAAGCGCGTGGCTTATGAAGTGGGGAATTACCTGTTTTTTCGAGAACCGGCGAGATTTTGCCCTCATTGAGGAATTAGCTCCTCAATTCCCCCTCGAATATGTTGAATTTCGGGGGGAACGCCCTTTTTTTGCCCCGGAGGATTTAACTCCGGAAGATCTCCGTTTCTTTCGAAAAGTGATTGAACACACCGGATTAAAGGTGACTGTCCACGCCACGTTTTTCGACATCAATCTCTCCACCCTCAATTCCTACCTCCGTCAGGCCACCCTGGACTGTTACCGCAAGTATCTGGATCTGGCCGCAGAGTTGAACGCCGAGGTACTGGTAATGCATGCCGGACAGCTTCACAAAGATGCCTCTCATATTGAAGAATTGTGGGAGCTGGCGAACCGCTATCTGGCGGAGAATCTGCAAATTCTGGGAGATTACGCCGCCCAAAGGAACATCACCATTGGGCTGGAGAACTCCCCGCCCAACCGGAACCGTCTGCTGGTACCCAACTGGCAACGGCAAATCGAGGTGCTGCAACGGGTGAATCATCCCCGCGTCAAAGCGCTGTGGGACATGGCTCATTCGTTCCTCCATGGCCTTGACATCCAGGAATATTACGACGGAATCAAAGACTACCTGGTGGAAAT
>JAJRXE010000175.1 GCA_024276455.1 Calditrichota bacterium | reverse complement strand
ATTTTCTGAAACCAATTGCTCTGGCAAGGAGATTTTTCAAAGCTTCATGAGAAAAATTACGGTCCAAAGACTCATTTTAACCATATTATGGTTCAGTACAACGACAATTCTGAGTATTTCCTGCCAATCCAAGCAAGGGGAAGACCGCTCTCACCTCACTTACTGGTCTTCCAATAACCAGTACGAAATTGAATTTGCTCGTTCCATTGTAAAACAGTGGAACGAGCTTCACCCCGAAAATCCGGTGACTCACCAGCCTGTACCGGAAGGGCAGTCCAGCGAAGAGGTCATTTTGGCGGCGGTGGTTGGGAAAACCACCCCGGATATTTACTCGAACATGTGGCAGGGCGATGTGGAAATTTACGCTCAGGCGAAAGTTCTGGTCGCCTTCGACACTCTGCCGGGTTTCAACCCCTTTATTTACCAGCGTTGCGATTCCAGCGTGGTGGAAGAAGTGCGCTCCTCCGACGGACACATCTACCAGCTTCCCTGGAAAATTAACCCCATCATGATGATCTACAATCCCAGGCATTTTCGGGAGATTGGATTAACCACTCCTCCTGCCACCTACTCGCAATATCTGGCGGCTGCCCGCAAGATTCAGCGGGACACCGACGGCGACGGCTACGTGGACCGCTGGATCGGCTACCTGGACGTGAACGTAACCTGGTGGCGCCGCCTGTTCGATTTTTACCCCCTGTATCTGGCTGCCTCGAGTGGCGGACATCTCATTCGAAACAATCGCGCCGCCTTTAACAACCGGTACGCCGTGGAGGTGTTCACTTTTTTGCGTACTCTCTACCGGAACAACTACTTTCCCCGCGAGAGCCTGAGCGCCCGCCAGGATCCCTTTCTGGGTGGTGTAATTACCACTCGTTTCACCGGTCCCTGGGAAATCATGCACGCCGAGCGCTTCAAACCGCCCGGCTTTGAATACCGTTTCGCACCCCTGCCGGTGCCCGACAGTCTGGAAGGCCCCATCTACACCTATGGCGATCCGAAGAATATCGTCATCTTCAACACCTGCAAAAATCCCCGCCTGGCCTGGAAATTCATTCAATTCATGGTCAGTAAGCAGGGGGATTTGCATTTTCTAAAAATGACCCAACAGCTTCCCCGGCGGAAAGACCTCTGGACCGACCCGGAGTTTCGGAACTTCTTTCGAGCCCATCCCAAAATGGAGCCTTTTGCCCGGCAGGCTAAATACGTCGTGGGAACGGATCCCAGTCCGGTGTTGAAGGAAGTCTTCGAAGTCATTTCGCAGGAATACGAAGCCTGCGTCATTTACGGGAAAAAATCGCCCCGGCAGGCGGTGGAAGACGCCGCCCGGGCGGTGAACGTGTTACTGGAGTAAAATGGGATTCCATGAAAAAACTGAAAACCAAAAAACTGGTTGGTTATTTGCTTGTTTCTCCTTACGTGGTGCACTTCCTCGTTTTCATTGCTTTTCCGGTGGTGTTCTCGCTGGTACTGGTATTTCACCGCTGGAACATCATCGGACCCATGGAATTTGTGGGATTCAAAAATTTCGTTCGCCTGTTCCACGACCGGCTTTTCTTCCGCTCGCTGATTAACACCTTTATTTTTCTGGTGATTCACATCCCTTTGCAAATTGTCGTGGCCCTGTTTTTTGCAGAATTGCTGAATCAGAAACTACGCTTTCAGGGGTTTTTCCGGGCGGCTTATTTCCTCCCGGTGGTGGTTTCCGGCGTGGTGGTTACCATGCTCTGGCAACAGCTGTACGGATTCGACACCGGCTTGTTGAACCGCTTGCTGGTCAAGCTCGGACTTCAGCGGGTGGGTTGGCTGACGGATCCCAATATTGCCATGCCCTCCATTGCGCTGATGGCCACCTGGAAAAACGTGGGTTTGTACATCGTGCTGTTCCTGGCCGGTTTACAGAGCGTTCCGCCCCATTACTACGAAGCCGCTGAGCTGGAAGGCGCCAGTCACTGGCAGAAATTTCGCTACATCACCCTGCCGCTGATTAACCCAACCATTTTCATGGTGGTGGTGCTGTCTACCATCGGAGGATTCTCGCTGTTCATCGAACCGTACATCATGACCGGCGGCGGACCGCTCAACAGTACCCTCTCGGCCGTGTTGTACATTTACAAACAGGGTTTCTTCTACTACCACATGGGCTATGCCGCTACGTTAGGATTTTTCTTTGCCGCTTTGATCATGCTGGTGGTGTTAATTCAAAAGAAGTTCGTGGAAAAGGAGGTTGCCTGAGGAACCATGAAGAAACTACTTTACTACCTTGCCCTCATTCTGGGCGCCGTTGTTTTTGTTTATCCTTTTTTCTGGATGATCATGGCCTCGCTGGCCCCGGAAGCGGAACTGGGCCGCCTCACCCTTTTCCCCTCCAGCATCTCCCTACACAGCTACCAGCAGGTGTTCTCCAAAATTCCGGTGATTCGGGCCCTTCTGAACAGCTTACTGGTGTCACTGTCGGTAACCGCTGGAGTGCTGGTGTTCGGTTCCATGATCGGTTTTGCGCTTTCCAAATTACAATTCCGGGGACGCAACCTGATTTTCTACATCATTATTTTCACCATGTCCCTTCCCTTTCAGATCACCCTCATTCCTCAATACATTTTAATGGTGAAGTTTCACTGGGTGGACACTTACCTGGCCCTCATTGTTCCGTACATGATCAATGCGCTGGGCATTCTGATGTTTCGCCAGTATTTCATGTCCATTCCCCAAGACCTGATCGATGCTGCATACATAGACGGCTGCAACGAATTTCAGATTCTTTTTCGCATTCTCTGGCCCAATTCCCTTCCCGCACTGATTACCGTGGGCATCATCACCTTCATGACCACCTGGAACGAAGTGTTGTGGCCCTTGATTGTCATCCGGAAGCAGGATTTCATGACCATGCCTCAGCTAATTGCCCTGTTTGCGGTGGGAGGACGAGCGGAGGGCCAACTGGGGGCTAAATTGGCAGCCGCCACCCTGCTGGCACTGCCCATTATTATTGCCTACACCTTTTTCCAGCGCTATTTCATCGAAAGCATGGCCAGCAGCGGGATGAAAGAATAAAGGAGGGAAGTAAGAGCGTGAATATCTTTTCTCAACCCTGGAATAAACATGTGTTAGTCGCTGCGGTGTTGCTGCTGGTCATCGGATGCCGCAACTCGATTCCACCGGCAGAGAACTCGCTGCTGAATTTTGCTCACCTGGAGCACCTGACCCGCCAGGCTGTGATGGACGGCGATACGGTAGCGCTGGTGCTCATTTACGCTGAATACCCGGATTACCAACCGGTGGAAGCCTCCGGTGAGGGGGTTGCCTGCGTGGACGATGTGGCGCGGGCAGCCGTGCTGTACCTGCGCCAGTACCGCTTTACCGGTAAGACGGTTTACCTGCAGCGAGTCCGGAAATTGCTCCAATTTGTACTGCACCTGCAGGCCCGCAACGGCCGGTTCTACAACTTTGTGTACCGGGATTTGCAAATTAATCGCACCCGGCATAATAGCCGTCCACTGGCTGATTGGTGGAGCTGGCGGGCTTTCTGGGCCCTGAGCGAGGCACTGCCGGCTTTCTCCCGGCACGATCCGGCATTCGCCAGGCAAATCGAAGAGGCCATGGGGCGGTTTCGCCCGACCCTGGATTCTCTGGCAGCGCTTTTCCCGCAAAACGATTCCACCCCCAACGGATTCATCATTCCGCGCTGGCTTCCTCACGGTGCCGCCGATCAGGGATCGGTCCTTCTTCTGGGACTCAATGCTTACCTGCAGCACCGCCGGGATTCCACCCTGGAATCCTACCAGGAGATCTTTGCCCGCGGTCTCCTTGCCCTGCAGCAGGGCGACTCCACCCGCTTCCCCTACGGAGCCTTCCTTTCCTGGCAAAACGTCTGGCATGCCTGGGGTAACAGCCAGGCCACCGCTTTGATTCAAGCGGCGCGCCAACTCAATCAGCCGGAGTTCTTCCGCCGTGCCCTGCGGGAAGTGAAGCATTTCTACCCGTACCTGGTAAAACAAGGCTATCTCCACCAGCTGGAATTGGTTCGCCGAAACGGGCAACTGGGCATCGGGCGGGTCCGCCGCTTCGAACAAATTGCCTACGACATCCGTCCGCTGGTAACGGCCAGTCTGGAAGCTTACCGAACGACCGGTCGGGAAGCCTACGCCCGTTTGGCCGGACGCCTGGCCTGCTGGTTGTTCGGAGACAATGCAACCGGTAAGGCGCTTTACGATCCGACCACCGGACGCTGTTACGACGGAATCGTAAATGAGAAGGAAATCAACCTGAATTCCGGAGCCGAATCCACCATCGAGGCGTTGCTCATCCTGCAGGCCGTGGAACAATGTCCACCCGCTCGACAGGTAGTATTGGAATTCCTAACTTCGCAAACAGGAAAAAACAAGCATTAAGAATGGATGTAAAAATAGAGAGGTAGTCATCATGGGAGCATTTCAACTGGAACGCACGAAAGATGTTATTCTGGCACCGATTGCAGACCACCCCTGGGAATCCCGTGCCACTTTTAATCCCGCTGCGGTGCGGGAGAACGATATTATTCATCTGCTGTACCGCGCGGTGGAAGGGGACAATTATTCCACCATTGGGTACGCCAGATTGCAGAAAGACGGTACCCTCATTTACCGCCATCCTGAACCGGTCATTAAACGGGAATTACCCATTGAAAAACGGGGGTGCGAAGATCCGCGCATTAGTCGCCTGCAAGACCGGTACTACATTTTTTACACCGGTTACGACGGAGAAAAAGTCCGGGTGATGATGGCTGAAACCCCGGATTTCCAGACCTACCGGAAATTAGGTCAGGTCGGGCCGGACCACAACGACAAAGACGCCATGATTTTTCCGGATTTCATTAACGGAAAAGTGGCCTTCCTGCACCGGATTGAGCCCAACATTCAACTGGCGCTTTTCGAGAGCATCGAACATCTACTCCATCCGGAACCGGCTTACTGGCAATTTCATCTGGAAAATCTGGACAAGTTCACCGTGATGTACAAAACCTACGAGTGGGAAGCGGCAAAAATCGGGGCCGGTCCCACACCCCTGCGTACCGACGCCGGCTGGCTGCTTATTTACCACGGCGTGGACAAAAACCTGACCTACCGGGCAGGCGCGGCTTTATTGGACGAGAAAGATCCTTACAAAGTCATCGCGCGATTGCCCTACCCCATTCTGGAACCGGAACGGGACTACGAAAAAGTAGGCGATGTGAACAATGTGGTCTTTCCGGAGGGTGCAGTCATTTTCGACGACGATTTGTTGGTGTTTTACGGAGGCGCGGACAAGGTGACCGGTCTGGCGGTAGGGAAATTGTCCCGCCTGATCGACGAACTGTGGAAACACAAACTTTAAGAGACCAACCGTGCGGGGAAAACCTTCCCGTCCGGTTGGCCAAACGCGGTTACTCCCAACAAAGAGGTAACTAAACGGTGGGTCAAAATAAACGCTTCGGCGCCAACGGCATTCACATAACCGGGAGGCAAATCCTGGGCTTTCTACTGCTGGTAAGCCAACTTCTTTTCGCCCAGCAAGTCGCCCTGCCCCGGGTGGAGCAAATGCCCAATCTTCCCTCCCCCTACCAGATGCGGGACTGGAAAGCGGTAACCCGCGGCTACGACAGTCTGGTATTCAATTTTGATTTAACCGGTCAGTACCTGCCCCTCATCTGGTGGCGAACCCAAACGGTAAACTATCCGGAGCACCAGAGCTTCGGTTTACACACGGTGGTGGGCACCACTTACCCGAATTCCGCCGAGGCGATTAATGTACTGCCGGCGGTAATTAGCGCCAGTCTGGTTGGCATCGACAAAAGCAATCAAAACGGGTACAACTGGGTGCTGATGTGCGAAGAATATTTCAACCGTCGTCCGGAAGAAAATGTGTATTTGAACCACCCGGTAACCAGCAGCGGAAACGACTGGTGGTACGACACCATGCCCAATGTTTTCTTTTACCAGTTGTACGATCTTTACCCGGGCACCGGTCATTTCGACGAGCAATTCACCCTGGTGGCCGATCGCTGGCTGGAAGCGGTGCGGGCAATGGGCGGTTCGTCCACTCCCTGGAGCATCCCGGAGATGAACTACCGCGGGTGGTACCTGGCCAGCATGACCCCCAATACCTCCGGGGTCACAGAGCCGGAAGCCGCCGGTGCCATCGCCTGGCTGCTGTACATGGCTTACGTAAAAACCGGTCTGGAAAAATACCGCCTTGGGGCAGAGTGGGCGATGGAATTCTTAAATAAGCAATCCCGCAATCCGGCCTACGAACTGCAGCTTCCTTACGGTACTTATCTGGCCGCCCGGATGAATGCCGAATTAGGCACCACGTACAATGTGGAAAAGCTGCTTAACTGGTGCTTCGATCCCGAAGACAATGTTCGTAATTGGGGCGTCACACTGGGTAACTGGGGCGGGTACGATTGTTACGGATTGGTGGGGGAAGCCCGTTACACCGGGTACGCTTTCACCATGAACACTTTCGAACAGGTGGGCGCCCTGGTTCCCCTGGTGCGCTACGACGACCGTTTCGCCCGGGCCATCGGGAAGTGGGTGCTCAACGCGGCCAATGCCGCCCGGTTGTTTTACCCCAACTATTTACCGGACACCAATCAGGACAGCGAAGAATGGTCGCACCAGTACGATCCCCACGCGTACATTGCCCACGAATCCATGCGGGAAGATTACTACGGCATCAGTCCT
>JAJRXE010000174.1 GCA_024276455.1 Calditrichota bacterium | reverse complement strand
GCAAAATTAAAATTGCCGAAGGGGACATTGTCGATCAGGGCGGCCCGAAAACCACGGCAAATGTTCTGCAAGTCTCTCAGCAGGAGCAGCATACCATTGCCATTTTCAACTTTTTAAACGCCACCGGCGACGCGTCGCGCAACTGGCTAAAACGCGGACTCAGCGAAATGCTGGTCACGGACTTTTCTCAATCCCCGTATCTGGAAGTCATTCCCACCCGGCATTTACAGGACCTGGCCAAACAGCAGAAGATTGCTCCCCGGGAGATGGTGGATCCGGAAAAAGCCTGCGAAATCGCCCGGCGCGCTCAGGCAGACCGGCTCATCATCGGGCAATTCTACGAAAGCCAGACCAATTTTGTGATTGAAGTGGAAATCTGGGATCCGGAGCAGCACAAAAAATTGTACCAGGAGAAGGTGCAGGGAGAGGGCCTGGAGCAAATTTTTAACATGGTGGGAGAACTCTCCAGCCGTTTGCGGCAACGTCTAAAGGAAGATTTTGGGAACATTCGGGCGGAAAAGGAAAAATCTTCCCGGTTAACCAGTTCCGTGGAAGCTTACCGACTTTACACTCAGGCTCACGAAATGAGCGAAAATTTTCTCTTCGTGAAGGCCGAGCAGCAACTGGAAAAAGCCATTGAATTAGATTCCACCTTTGCGGCGGCCTATCTGCTGCTTATGAAAATCAAGCAAAGCCTGGGCAAGAACAAAGAAACCAACACGCTGATGGCCAAAATCGAGAAGTTCCAAGCCAATCTGCCTCCCAAAGATCAACTGCGCTTCAAAATAATGAAGGCCACCCAGAAACGGGAATATCCCCGGGTTATTCAACTACTGGAAGAAGCAGTGGCGCTTTACCCCTACGATCCGGATTTCCGGCTCGACCTGGCCCGCTTCTACCGCGCAATTGGGAACACCAACCGCGCACTGGAGGAATTCAACATTGTTCTGGAGCTTGATCCGGAACGTTTTATTGTTTACAACGAGCTGGGTTACCTTTTCGCCGCCCGGGGAGATTTCAACACTGCTCTTTCCTACATCGAGAAATACAAGCAAGCCGCTCCGGACGGACCGAATCCTTACGACAGCCAGGGCGAGATTCTGACCTGGGCCGGTCGCTTCCCGGAAGCGATTGAGGCGCTCCAGACTGCGCTAAAAAAATGGCCCGGTTTCGGCTACTCGGCCTACCGCCTGGCCAATCTCTATTCCGAGATGGGAAATCTGGAAAAGGCCCAGTTTTACGCTAAAAAGCTTTTACAAAACCCCGCTTCTCCCACCTTTAAATTGTGGGCCTACCAGGCCCTGGCGGAAATTTTCTGGCGCTTCGGTAAGTTGAAACAGGCCGAAACATATTTCAACAAAGTGCTGAGTTTTAATCCACCCCCGCTTTTTTCGGCAATTTTGGCCGGCGAAATGTACAAATCCTTTGGCGACACCGCCACGGCTTCGCGAATTTACCAACAAACCCTGAAACAGGTCACCCTCTATTTAAAGGAAAAGAAAAACCGGAGCTGGCGTCTGCAGGACGAGCTGGTGAGCTTTTTGCTGGAAAGTAATCTGCCTTTACAGCAGAAAATCGCTTTCCTGGAAGATTTATTTGAAAAAGAGAAAAATCCCCTTCACCGCACCAATTATGCATTTGCCCTGGCCATTCTGTACGGGCGGAATCAAAACGAAGCGCAGGGGAGCGAATACCTCTCGCAGGAATATTCCAAGCTCATGGATTTGCTGGTCAAATTTCAGGTAGGCGGCTGGGGAAATCGCTGGAAATACGTCCATGAATCGCTGGACGTTTCCGCTTCCACGCCCGCACAGATGGAACATTTTGCCCGGGAGCTGGAAAAACGAGCCCGCCAAGCCGGTCTGAAAAACCTGGAAGTTCAGGCAAACTTCAGTCGAACCCGCGTACTGGCGCGCAGCGGCCAATTCGAGAAAGCGATGGTCCTTTACCGGAAAACCGGAACGCCCCCCGAGAATCTCTGGCGGGTCAGCGGACCGTACGAAACAACCAATGCCTCCATTTTTCACCACGCTTTTCCACCGGAAAAATCCGGGGCTCTCACCAGGGTTCCCTGGATTTCTCCCCGCGACCGGGTGTTTGACGGCTACCTGAACATGAAAACCACCTTCGCTCAGGCTTACTGGAAAGCCGCCTACGCCGTCATCTTCATTTATTCGCCGGAACGCAAGGAAGCGCAGATTCGGGTAGGCGCCGACGACGGCGTCAAACTGTGGTTTAACGACGAATTTATCTGGCAGCATTACAATACCCAGTCGGCCATGCTGGACGGTGACGTCATCACGGTGGTGCTTAATCCCGGTTACAACAAATTGCTGGTGAAGATAACCAACACCATTCTGGATTGGGGATTTTACTTGCGAGTTACCGATGCCCGGGGCAACGGTTTTCCCGACATTCAATTCCATTCCTTGGAGGAGATGCGGCAAAACAACCGCTTCAAGCTCTTTTCCGCCCAATAAAAACAGAAAACCGGCGGTTATTCCCGTCCGTTTTCGATTGTTTAAAACCCCTGCCCTGCAGACCCTTTGCCGGCAAAAGAGCCGGTTTTTTCTTACTTTTCCGCTTGACGTTTACCCGTTCAGACCTTAGCTTAATTTCGCCAACTAAATGCTTACGAACGTGAATTTCATGAACCGATCCGACACCACCGCAACAAACTACTTGAAAATTCTCGGGACGGCCGGCGCCCGTTTTGTGGTGGCTCACCAGTTGCGCTCGTCTGCCGGCACTTATATTCACTGGAAAGGTACCCAGCTTATTCTGGATCCCGGACCGGGCACTCTGGTGCGTTGCGCCAAATCCCGTCCCCCCATCGACGTGGAAAAGCTGGATGCCGTCATTTTAACCCACTCCCACATCGACCATTCCACCGACGTGAACGTGCTGCTGGATGCCATGACCTCCGGAGGGTTGAAAAAACGGGGCGCCCTGTTTGCTCCCCGGGATTGTCTGGAAGGCGAAAACGCCGTGGTACTCAGCTATTTGCACCAGTGCGTAGAAAAAATAACCGTCTTAGAAGCCCGGCAGGATTACCACTGGCAGGACATCCGTTTCACCACCTCACCGCGCCACGATCACCCGGTGGAAACCTACGGCATTATTTTCGACTTCGAGGGCCGCAAAGTGTCCTTCTTAGTGGACACGCAATACTTTCCGGAACTGCTGGACAGCTACCGCCACTCGGAAATCCTGATTCTGAATGTGGTACGATTTAAGCCGCATCCCAGCGGAGAAGTGAAACACCTCTGCGTGGACGACGTGAAAACCATTTTAAACGAATTGCGTCCTCAGAAGGCAATTTTGACCCATTTTGGAATGACCATGCTACGCGCCAGACCTCACGAAGTCGCTCAGCAACTCTCCCGGGAAACCGGCGTGCCAGTGGTTGCCGCCAGCGATGGGATGACGGTGGCGCTGGATTCCATCTCATGACACGCCCCCACTCTCCGCCGCGGGAATTCCTCCGATTCGTCCTCTGCCCTGCCGGGTTTTCCTCTCCCGGTGCGCCTCATTTTAAGGACGGTGCACCCTCCGCTGTCCCCTGCGGTGCACCGGAGTGTACCGAATGGTACACAAACAGACCCGAAAAAAAATTCGTCGTCTCTCTAACTGCTTAAATAACTAAAGTTTAGCAAAACAATCCAAATTCTGGCACGGCTTTTGAGCTATCTTTGACTGAACGCATGGGAGAATTGAACATGAACCGTCTGGTACACATCATTGCCGTTTTGCTGGTCGCTTTCCTTCTGGTAGAATTGGCGCAGGCTCAGAGCGAACCGGGGCAAAAGATTCGCCGCGAGCTGGATCGGTTGGCCAGTAAAATTCGGGAAGCAAAAAGATGGGTTCATTTGTTTCCCAATCCGAAGATTCAATCCATCATTCAGGCGGCAGAAGAACAACATCAGAAGGCCTTACTCGCTTTTCAGCAACGGCGTTTTCAACTGGCGGTGTCTCACCTGAAACTCGGTTTTACGATTCTCAAAAGGCTCTACCTCGAAGTTCAGAATAATCCCTATTTCAAAATAAAATTTAAAGACCGGATGGATCAAGCGATCCAACAAGCAGAGCAAATCGTGGGTCAGACTCAGAATCCGGACGCCATTAAACTGCTTAATCGGGCTAAATATTACCGCCAGAAAGCTTTTCAACTGGCGGCGAGTAATCAAATCGAAGCGGCACTGAAAAATTATTTTCTGGCGGATTTCTTTGCTCAGAGCGCCATTCGAGCGGCCCAGGGCATGACGGACCAGATCACCCGCAATCTCTCCCGCTATTTCGAAGACACTCGAACCATGCTACTGAATGCCAAAGAGTTAAGCTCGCAAACCCAGAACGCCACGATTAGACGGCTTGTTCGAGAAGCCGAAAAAGAATTGGAAAAAGCCACGCGCTTTTTCGAGAGCCGACACCCCCAGGTGGCTTACCAGCATTTGCAAATTGCCAATCGGTTGCTCTTTCGGGTGCTCGATTTAACCTCCACCCGCCCCGCTGTGCTGAGTCGCCGGGTTGAGATGGACCTGCAGTACCTGGAAGCCAACATTCAGGAAATGCAGGAAAAGGTTGCCCACAACCAATCGCCCCGCGTCCGGCGACTGTTCGAACGCAGTGTGCTGGCGGCCACCCGAGCCAGGAATCAATTCGACGCCGGCAAACTGGCCGAAGCGCGTCAGAGCATTCAGTTAGCCAATCGTTTGCTCATCCAGATCGATCGAACTCTGAAAAACATTCCGGCCACTACCACCGACGCGCTGCAAAACCAGCTGGCCACGGCTCGCACCATGTTCAATACCCTGCAACAGAACGCGCCAGGCGACCCCTATTACCAGAAGCTGCTTGCTTTACTACAGGAGAATTTAGAGGGAGCGGCACAAGCGTACCAGCAAAACCGGCCAGAGGAAACCGCAGCGCGATTAAAATTCTTCAATTCCCTGGCGTTAAAGCTCAGCCGTTTCAAAACGATGGGAAAACCGGGTCAACAAGACCTGCTTGTGATTCAGGAAAAATTGCAGCGCCTGAAAAGCATGTTGCAAAACCATCCGGGCAAAACGAGTTCGGACGCGCGATTGCATGCGAATTACCGAAACGCCCAAACGCTTTACCAGATGGCTACGCAGGCTTTTAAAGATAAACGCTATTTACTGTGCAAGGCCATGATCAATTTGGCTTCAAATCTATTAACTCAATAAACTTGATTTCCCAGGGCCCGGGGAAAGAAGCGTAAGCAAAAAACAAGGAGGAATTAACCATGAAGAAATTAAGCATCACTCTCATCATCGCCATCCTGGGAATGTTTTTACTCATCGGTTGCGAGAAAGACACCAGCTCACCGGTAAATGAAGAGCAGCTTTCGGAAGCGGAAATTAACAAAATTCTAATGGACGAGGAAAACGACTATCTGGTGGACTGGGGAATCGACGACGGTTCCGAGGAGAACATGTACAACGGTTACACCTCTTTCTCCATGGAAGAGGCGTTCGACAAAATCATAACCCCTATTAACAACGTGGTGCGCTACGGACGGAAAATCACCCGACGCTACCCCCGCACCATCATTTACCGGCGGATCAATGCAGACAGTGCGTTGATCCAGATTGAACGGGTGCTGGAAGGCCAATTTGTGATTTTCGACAAAGTGGGCAGCGATTCTTCCGGTGCAGACACTCTGGCGATTTACCGCAAACCTCTGCGTCACATTGTACGGCGGGCTTTGCTGTTCGAAAAACGCTTTGCCAACGACAGCTCCAACGCCACCGGTCGGCGCGCCTGGAAATTGGCGGGTATCTCTCTGAGTAGTGGGCAAAGCCCCAGCGCCACGGTCAAAATTCATCAGGTGGTGGTTATCTCCGAGAGCGGCGACACGCTGACATTCACCGATCCGCTTCAAACCATGTTGGCCATTCCGGAAGACATTCCCATGTTTGTAAAAGGCGAAAAGGTAACCGTACAGGTTCTAGTGGAAAACACCACGGCCAATCCGGTGCTGAATCCGGAAACCGGCGCCAGCGAAACCGTATTGCTGCACTTTGGGATCAATCGGCGTCACCATGCGCGCAAAGAATTCGAGTACAAAGGGGTGGATCCCAATACCGGATTTAACCTGTACGAAGGCTACTGGACCATCCACGAACCGGCTTTTCGTCCCTTCCACGCTATTGTGGATGTGATTGACAACGGCACGATTTACGACACGGACAGCGACACCTATCCGTACAATTCCGCTACCTGGGGGTGCCCGTACGTGGTGGTGCCCTTCAAATAATCAAAGGAAGACGGTGCCGTGCGACCAAACGTACCCGGGTTTGCCGGCCCGGGTACTTTTTTAACTAGCAAAATTTTTTCATGATGAACCACAAGCCACTGGAACCGACAATAAACAAGGGAAAAGGTCTTGAAGCCACGGCAGGGAAAAATGCGGCGAAGATGAACAGATCTTAAACCTTTATACCCAGATTTTTCACAAGGTATTAAATTGGGAAACGGTTAAAAGGGGCAAGAGGGAAACGGTGCATCAGGGGGTAAATCAACACACCACAGAAACTTACCGGACTACAGGCAAGATTTCGGTCCTCCGGAAAGGGACACTGGTTTTCAGCTGGATTCTATTTCTTTTAAACGTGCCCATCCTGCCGGCTCAGACCATCCCCACCGCCGGCGAGTCTCTCACGTTGTCCGATCTTTACCAATCCCGAAAGTTGCAACTGGAATTTCTGCTCAACCAGGCCACTCCGACAGACAGCCTGCCGTACGAGCTGCTGCGGGAAAGCGACTACTTCGCCGGGCAAAAAGATTGGGAAACAGCCCTCAGTTTACTGGACGAAGCGATCGATGTTTTAAACGCTTCCCCTGCTCCGGATGGGTTGAGCGCCTCCTCCCTGGACCTCGACTTGAACAGGGCATTAAAAGAATTCGAATCGAATCCTCCTCCAGCCTGGGAATGGTCGGTGGAATTCGGTTCCGACTACAGCCGCCAGGAATACGAAATTAGTTACATCGAGAACGACAGTTTGATTTTGGAACAATTGAACAATCCCTTTTTCGGGATCCGCCTGGCCGGCAGTGGCGACTGGAAGAAGCAACGTTTTCGCGTTTCGCAATATCTGCGCAGCGATCAGCAGTATTTTCAGTACAGCAGTTTTCTGGCCCTGGAGGCGAAACAATTTAGCAATTTCTGGCGGATTTCCCTGCAAAATGATTTGTTAATCAATTTTCCCGGTGAAACAGCCAACTACCTGGACAATCAGGCGAATCTTTACTGGTCGCCTTTACTTTCAGAAAGAGCCAATTTGAGCGTCGCCACCCAACTGCGTTACAAAAAAACCCTTTCTGCCGATTCAGTTTACGGCGACCTTTCTTCAACCAATCTACGACTGGCTCTACGTTACTTTTTACGGCCCACCACCTGGCTGGAAGTGGCGGCGTGGCCCTCGTCCTACCGGGAAGAACAGCAACTGGGACTCCGCTACCTGCAGCTCCTCGCCCAGGCGGCTTTGAATTACCGCCGCAACTTCCACCGTTATTTTACCCTGAAAATTGAACAGGCCTACCGGGACTTCGACAGCCGGGTGAACGGTGAATCCTACCACAACCGCTACAGCGCATTTTTACCAAAGCTGGAAGGGGAAACTCCGGTGGCGGGTCCCCTAGGAATTGCCCTGCAGATTGAAGGCGAACTGCGTCGGTACCAGCAACCCGATGTGACCTATTCGAATTACCATTACTATTCCTTCGACGGACAAATCAAATATTACTTTTCGGAACTACAATCCATTGGGATTGGTTACGTACGCGAACTGGAAATCCACCGTTCCGAGCAGGGTGTCCGGGACGAACTCATTAGTCAGGAGGATTTCCGCTCTCAGGGGATTTCATTCTCGCTGGATTTCTTCAGCTTCAACGGTTTTATTCTCTCCCTGAATTACCGGTTCTTGAATCGCAGTTACCCGAACGCCAGCGGAGAAGATTTGCTGGGTTACTACAGTAACCGCCGGATTCACAGCATTCAAGCGCTGGGATACATTCCCCTAAACCGCCACTGGCAATTGCAGTTTTTTGCCAACTACGACAACGATCAGGACCGGGAAAAAGAATTCAACGACAATCGCAGTACCCTCTTCAATCTGGGATTGATTTACAAATTTTAGTCCCGATGTAAAACGGAGCCCATTGGCTCCACTGTTTAAACCGGAAAAATTTTCCTTTTCTTGAAGCGGAAAGTGTAACCACTTGTTATTTTAAAAGATAGCCAGACAAGAACAATCGCTTCTCGTAATGACAATAAGAAAATATTTCCCGTGAAAATCTCGAACACCAAACTGGGACTTTTTTCTAATTTCTGTAATATCAATTAGTTAACAGAGCGACCAAGCCTTTGGCACGGGGATTGTAAACAGAAGAACCAACGGTGTTTGGGAAATTAAAGTTCAGGGATGAAGATGAAAAGATCGGAAAATTTCGGAACGCTTAAGCACTCGCTCATCAAAAAAGCACAAGAAAAGTACAAAACCATTGCCCCCTGCGGTGGGACCAACGATCTCACGGAATGCTTTACCACTTTCGACAACAAGTTGATTTTTTGGTTCAACCTGGAGGATAATAGCACCCGCGTCATGACGGCCGAACTCAGCGAAAAGTAGCCGCCGTCATTTGGGAAGTCTTTTTACCCGACCCCCTCTTGAATTTGTCGGAATATCCCCTTATATTGGTTCATGGAATCAAAAAGCAAAGGGGATATTGAATATGCGACGAAACCGTGTCATTCTGGATGCCATGGGTGGAGATCACGCGCCGGAAGAGACGATCAAAGGAGCGGTGTGGGCCAGTAAAGAGAGTCCGACCTTGCAGGTTATTTTGGTGGGGGATCGGGATCGAATCGCGCAGGAGCTTCAGAAATACGATTTAAGCGGACTGAATTTTGAGATTGTTCAGGCATCGCAGGTTATTTCGATGAACGATAAACCCAAAGAAGCGGTGGAAGAAAAGACGGATGCATCCATAAACATTGCCTGCCAGCTTTTAGCGGAGGATGTGGGACAGGCTCTAGTGAGTGCCGGAAATACCGGGGCAACCATTATTGCCAGCTCAAAATTCATTCCCCGCATTCCCGGAGTGGAACGGGGTGCCCTTACGGCTGTTTTTCCGGCCATGAAGAACCGCCCGAGCGATCCGGGGAAAACGGTGATGATCGACGTCGGAGCCACCCTTCACTGCACGCCCTCCCAACTTGTTCAGTTTGCCATCATGGGAATTCACTACGCGCAAACCGTTCTGGGCATTGAACATCCCCGCGTGGCATTGCTAAACATCGGAGAAGAAGAAACCAAGGGCCACGAGGCGCTTATTGAAACCTACTCCTTGCTCAAAAAGCTGGAAGAGGCCAATTTCATCGGAAATATTGAAGGAAAAGATGTCATGCGCGGCATTGCCGACGTAATTGTTACCGAAGGCTACATCGGCAACATTGTTTTAAAAGCCCTGGAAGGCGCCGCTGAACTGGGAATTGAAACCGGTAAACGAATCTGGAAGAAAAATTTAATGAGCAAAATGGGACTCGCCCTGTTAGCCCCGGTTTTGAAAAAAATCAAACGGAATGTGGATTATTCCGAATATGGCGGTGCGCCTATTTTGGGATTTGAGAAACTGGTGATTAAAGCCCACGGACGCTCAAAAGCCAAGGCAATCAAAAACGCTCTCCTGTTAGCGGAACGCTCCCTGAAACACGATCTGGTTAAACACATTGAACAGGACATCACCAAATACAATTATCGTTTTTTCAAAACGGTACTGCAATAGAAATGAACCACCTCTCTTCCTGCGAAAACCCCGGTGAGAGTATTTGATCCCCGGGATTTTCCTTTTTAGCCGCTTTTCAACGCCCCTTGCTTTCTATTTTCGTTGCTTGAAAACCCGCCGGTTTTTATTATATTCTCACTAAAATGGGTTGAACGAAGGAAAAAAACAGGTCACAACAATTTGGAGATTCATCGATGAATGACTGGAATTGGGAAATTGAAAATGAAGAATATCTGGAACGCACGATTCAACGTTGCAAAGAGAGAAAAATTATTCTTCCAACGTTCCGGCAATTGAAGCAACCCGAAACGATTCCGGAGAAAATTATTGAACAATTGCGCAAAATTGACATGCAGGAGCTTCATCCCCTCAATCTGTTTCGGATTAACTGGTGCAACGATCCGGAAACCGGCGGGATTAATGGAATCAACCATCTGGAAATCCCCTCCGAAATCACCGGAGTGCGCGCCCGCATCGTTGGACTGGTCGGGAAGTTTTTTCCCACCGGCGCCCACAAAGTCGGTGCCACCTACGGGTGCCTGGCACCTTACCTGGTGACAGGCCGTTTCGATCCGGATTACCACAAGGCGGTGTGGCCCTCCACAGGGAACTACTGCCGGGGCGGGGTGTTTAATTCCGCTTTATTGGGAGTGCACGCGGTGGCGATTCTCCCGGAAGAAATGAGCCAGGAGCGGTTCGACTGGCTGCGGGAGCGCGGCGCCGAGGTGTACGCCACCCCCGGTTGCGAGAGCAATGTGAAAGAAATCTACGACAAATGCCACGAATTGGAGGCCGAAAGCGATGAATACCTGATTTTCAATCAGTTCGACCAGTTTGGAAATGCCGTCTGGCATTACGAGATCACCGGTTACACCATTGAAAAATTATTCAATCAGCTCAGGCAGGGGAACGAGCGCTTAAGCGCGTTTGTTAGCGCCACCGGCTCGGCCGGCACCATTGCTGCCGGCGACTACCTGCGCGAAAAATTTCCCACTCTGAAGCTGCTGGCCTCCGAAGCATTGCAATGCCCCACCCTGCTAATGAACGGGTTTGGCGGCCATCGCATCGAGGGCATTGGCGACAAGCATGTCCCCTGGATTCACAATGTTAAAAACCTGGATGCGGTAACGGCG
>JAJRXE010000173.1 GCA_024276455.1 Calditrichota bacterium | reverse complement strand
TTGATTCTGGAGGATGTGAAGGTGCCGAAAGAAAATATTCTGGGAGAGGTTGGGAAAGGGTACAAAGTGGCCATCGAAACCCTGAACGAAGGTCGCATCGGCATTGGGGCTCAAATGCTGGGTCTGGCGGAGGCGGCATTGAACTATTCCCTGCAATATTCCCAGGAACGGGAACAGTTCGGGAAGAAAATTGCCGAATTCCAGGGAATTCAGTTCCAGTTGGCGGACATGGCCACGGAGCTGGAAGCCGCTCGCTTGCTGGTGTACAACGCCGCGCGGTTGAAAGAGGCGGGAAAGAATTTCATTAAGGAAGCCGCCATGGCCAAATTGTTTGCTTCCCGGATGGCTGAAAAAGTCACCTCCCGCGCCATCGAAATTTACGGCGGCTACGGCTACACCAAAGAATATCCGGTGGAGAAACTTTACCGCGATGCCAAAATCGGGCAAATTTACGAAGGAACTTCCAACATGCAGTTGCTCACCATTGCCAAACAATTGCTGCGTTAAGGGAGTTTAACACCCCCGGTTAGCGTATTGCTTTTAGTCTGAATTTTTGTTCCGGTTTCCGCTCAGTCGGTGGAGACCGGAATTTTTTTGCCGTTTGAGGGGTGGCCTGTCAGAATGAATCTGCCACCGGAGACAGGGGGAGTGCAAGAGGAGTTCCCCTGGCGGTTGGCGGACCGGATTAAGCCCGGTTCTTTGGTGGTTGGAACAGATTTCCCTCCGGCCTGCGGTCTTCAGCGACACTTTGCTTTTCTGCTTCCTTTCTTGCCCCCGGACAATGGGAAACCTATATTTCACAACAACTCTATTGGGGAGGAATCATCATGCGTGTTTATCCGATTATCGGGCTGATTTTTCTGCTCCTGACAGGCGTCCTGGGACAATCGAATTTCGAACGTTTTTTTACCGGCGAGCTGTTGCGGATCGATTATTTTCATTACGGCGGCAAAGACCACGAAGAGGTGATTTTAGATGAAATGTACAAAGAACCGCTCTGGCCGGGGAGCCGGAATAGTTTGATCGACACCCTGAATCTCGGGATTTATTTGGTTAAAGTGTTTGATGTGCAGACGAACCGCCTGATTTATTCTTACGGATTCAGCACCCTGTTTAACGAGTGGCAGACCACCGATGAAGCCCTGAACGGAGGGGAAAAGGTGATTCACGAAACGGTGCGTATTCCCTTTCCCCGCCGGACAGTTCAGATTGACTTTTTTCGCCGCGACAAACAAAATCGTTTCACACAATTGATTGCATCCTGGGTGGTGGAACCAACCTCCTGGAAAATTCGGGCTGAGAAGCGGGCTCCGGAAGTGAGGGTGTTCAAACTCCTCGAAAGCGGAGAGCCGAACGAAAAGGTGGACCTGGTGATTCTGGCAGAAGGGTACACCCGCGACGAAGCGGAGAAATTTCGTCGAGACGCCCAGAAAATGGTGGATATTTTGTTTGGATTCGAGCCCTTTAAAACGTACCGTTCCGAATTTAACGTCTCGGCGCTCTTTGTGCCGTCGCCGCAGTCCGGTACGGACAATCCGGGAGTCGGAAGCTACAAACAAACGGTCCTAAACACCAGTTTCAAGACCTTTGGGTTGCAGCGATACTTAATGACTTACGACAACAGGACGATTCAGGACATCGCTTCGGCGGTGCCCCACGAGGCACTGATTATTTTGGTGAATTCTCAGGCCTACGGAGGCGGTGGAATTTACAACCTCTACGCGGTGAGTACTTCGGACAATCGGTGGAGTGGCTACATTTTTGTGCACGAGTTCGGGCATAGCTTCGGGGGATTGGGAGACTAGTATTACTCCAGTTCGGTGGCTTACAACGAGTTTTATCCCCAAGGAGTCGAACCCTGGGAACCCAATATTACCACCTTGCTGAATCCGAACCATTTGAAATGGGAGCAGTTCGTGAAAGTGGGCACTCCAATTCCCACTCCCTGGGGTAAAGAAGAGTACGACCGTAAAAATAAGGAATACCACCAAAAAATGCAGGCATTGCGGCAGAAAGGCGCTTCTCAATCGAAAATAAAGAAATTACGGGAGAAACACCTTCGCTGGGTGGAAAAGTTCTTTGCCGAGAATCCTTACCGCGATGTGGTGGGTGCCTTTGAGGGGGCCGGTTACGCATCTAAAGGGCTTTACCGTCCGGCGCTGGATTGCATCATGTTTTCCCGCAAAATGATTCCTTTTGACCCGGTGTGTCGGGCGGCCCTTGAAAAACGGATTCGCTTCATAGCCGGGGAATAAATTCAGAAGACCTAATATTGCAGGAAAAGAAAAAGTCCCGCCGGTAAAGCGGGACTTTTTAATGGAACGAATTGGGAAAAAGGGTCAGATTTTTCCCACCAGGTCGAGACCAACCTTGAGGGTTTCCTTGCCCGGTTCCCAGTTGGCGGGACACACCTCGCCCTCGTGAGAACTGACGTATTGGGAGGCCAGGAATTTTCGCAGAATTTCCCGGGCATTGCGGCCTATGCTGTTGTCGTGAATGTCCATGGCTCGTACAATACCTTCCGGATCGATAATGAAGGTGGCCCGGAGGGAGACCCCGTCGTCTTCCAGATAGGTGCCAAAAGCGCGACAGAGCTTTCCGGCCGGATCGGCAATCATGGGGTATTTTACTTTGCTGATGGCGCTGGACGTGTCGTGCCAGGCTTTGTGGACGTAAACGGTGTCTGTGCTCACGCTGGCAACCTCTGCCCCGTTGGAGGTAAACTCCTCGTAGAGCTCCGCCAGGTCTTCCAGCTCGGTGGGACAGACGAAAGTGAAATCGGCCGGGTAGAAAGCCAGAATCAACCACTTGCCCTCGAAGTCCGAAAGGCGAAGGGTTTTTATCTCATCATTGTGATAGGCTTCGAGTTGCAGATCGGGAACCTTCTCTCCGATTTTAACCATAGATACGACCTCCTTATGTTTTGTTTTGGTTCGCTGCTTTTTGATTCCCCATCGGGAGAGCAAAAATAAAAAAAGGAAGGGAGAAATTCAAAGCAAAAAATATTTTATGAGATTCATTTTCAATAAAGTGCGAACGACCGGTTTGCCCTCTGGCAGTGGACGTCTGCGCCCTGGGGAGCGGAGAAGGTGATGTGACTTGGCGCAAATAATGGTGAATTTGAAAATGAAATATTTTAAAAAAAGGCTTAACCCGGCCAAGAAATTTCCGATAGTTAGGTCAGACTGTTTACAGATTCTTGTCCTTGCACACCCCGCTTTGTCGCGTCGTTGCTACAAGGAAGTTGGTGAGGACAGGGATGTTCAGACGCGACATAAAGTTTGTTCCCGTTCGAGCAATGTTTACCCTGAAAAATCTGGTCTTGTGATTAACCTCTCCCCGGCGGGAGAGGTTTTTTTAATTTGGTTGGACTTCCCGTTCCCCGGCCCGGCCTCCTGGCTGGGAAGCCGGGGTAAAAGGAAGGAGTGCGAGAATCAGGGAAGCGGCCCGAAGGAGGAAAAAAAAGGAAGCCTGCAAGGCGTGAATGGGGAAAAGACATCCCCGGCACTTGCCCAAAGTGCCGGGGACGGAGAATAACCAGTAAGATTAATGTCCCATTCCGGGTGGCATTCCCGGCATGCTGTGTCCGGTTTTACCATTACCGGAGGGAATGGTGTAAAACAGAACCGCCGGGGCGGTGCGCAGGTAAGCCTGCTTCACCCGTTCAATTTCGGAAAGGGGAACCCCTTTGATTCGGTCGTAAATTCGGAAGAATTCGGCCGGAGAATAACCGTAAAATTCATTGATACCCAGGGTGTAAGCCTGGGTTTCCCGGCTGGCCCGCCGCCGTACCAGAGCGGCCAGTACGCTGTTTTTGGTACGCTGCAAGGTTTTTTCGTCCGTCGGCTGAGATTTAAACTGCTCCACTTCCTGCTGGATCCCGGAAGCCGCCCGTTTAATATTTTCTTTCGCCGTACCCATGTAGGCGTAAAACGTGTACACGTCGCCCCGGCGGCTGATTCGGCTGCCGATTCGGTAAGCTAATCCCTGTTTCTCGCGCAGGTTAAAGGCAATGTCGTTGCTTAACATCTGATTCATCAATTGCAGAGCGGTGGCGTCTTCGGCGCTTCCGGCGAAATTGTACCCCCAGTAGAGATAAGATTGGCTGGTGCCGACCGCCAGGCTGTCCGTGGCCGCCTCAGCGGTTTCGGGAAGAGGAGGAATTTCAACCTTTCGGCCGCTGGTGGGCATAGCACCGAAATATTTTTCCACTTTACTGAACACTGTACTGGAGTCCAGACTACTGACGATGGTTAAAATGAGATTGTCCGCCGTGAAATACTGGCGTTGGAACTGTTTCAGGTCGTCCAGGGTGATGTTGGCGATGGTTTCCGGGGTCCCGCTCACCGGCTGCGCCAGGGGATGCTCTGCTCCGAACAGCATCTTCTTAAATTGCAGCAATCCCACCAGACGGGGATTGCGGGCATTTTGCGCCGCCAGGCGGGACATCTGGCTTTTGACCTTCTCAAAGGATTGTTCCAGATCGGGATAAAGCAGGTTGTCGGCATTAATTTCCAGTGCCTGGTCGAAAAACTGGTCCAGGGTCACAAAACGAACGTAGGAGTAGTCCGGTACGTTGTAATAATCGTCGTAAGGAATAAAAGCCCAGTCGTACGCTTTTACCTCCGCTCCGATTTCTTTTAATTGCAGTTTTAATTTATCTTCCGGATAGTTCCGGGACGCTTTAAAAAGAGAGTGGTGCAGGAAATCGGCAATGCCCCGTTTGTCCGGGGACTCGAATGCGCTGCGATTCTTGAAAAGGAAATGCATGGCCAGCACCGGATTGTCGGTGTTCCGCAATTGTATGAGGGTAAGCCCGTTGGGGAAAACATGTCGGTAAATTCGACTTTTCTGTTTTTCCGTGCGGGTCAGGGCTGTTTTGTAAGGTGTAATGTTTACCTCCCGGTACCAGGTACCGGCTGCAAAGAGTTTTTCCGGTCGGTTCCAGGTCTGCGGGTAGCGCTTCATGAAATGCTTCAACTGGTTTTCCTTGATCTGAAGCAGTGCGGGAACCGTTTTTTCGAAAGCGGGCAGCCCGCCCACGGCCAGTTCCTGGGCTTTCAGAAAACCGTAATAGAGAATTTTTTCCTCCTGAAGAATTTCGTTAATTGCCAGCGAGCGTTTAATTGCCTGAATTTCCCGCGAATCGAGTTTTTCCTTGAGCACCCGTCCCATGGCATCCACCAGCGCTTTCTTAATGGCGATGGGTTTGACCGTTTTATCGGTGGTAATTTTAAAGGTCAGAATTCCGAATTCAGGATGAAATTCGTAAGAGGTGCGGATGTCTTTGATTTTAAGGGTTTTGTTCTGTTGTAACTCTTTAATCAACAACCCGTCCGGGGCACTCAGGGCATATTCGTAAAATAAATTGAAGGGAATGTAGTCTCCGGAATGGAACGTCGGTGCCGGAAAAATCAAATAGGTGGTCTGATTGTCGTTGTTGGGAACCGAGAACAGGAAAGGGAATTTTTGTTTCAAAGTGATTTGCCGCCGGGGAATTTCGGCAGAGGGTTGTTGGCCGAAGTACTTCTTGAACAGAGCCAGCATGTCCGCGGTTTCAAAATCTCCGATGACGATGGCGATCATGTTATTGGGACGGTAATAGGTCCGGTAATATTCCACCACCTGTTCCCGCCGCATGTTCTGAACCGTTTCCACCGTTCCGATGACCGGCATGGAATAGGGAGGGGTTTTGTAGAAAGCCTGCCGGAGCTGGAGTTCTTTCTTGAAGTCGGGGCTTTCGCTGTCTTTGCGAATTTCTTCGGCAATAATGCCTTTTTCTTTTTCGAATTTTTCCGGTGGGAAGTTGGAATTGAATAACATGTCCGCTTGAATATCCAACGCTTTCTCAATCTGGTCGCGGTGAATGAGCGCCATGTAACTGGTGTAATCGTCCGAGGTTTGGGCGTTCAGGTAAATACCGTAAAAATCCAGTTCGTCGTATAGTTCCTTTTGAGTACGACTGGGGGTGCCGTTAAACGTCATGTGTTCCAGCATGTGCGAAATGCCGTTGGTTTCCGGAGTCTCATTGCGTAATCCGGTGCGGACCACCACAATGGAGGCAATGAGCGGATTAGTGTGGTTCTCCACCAGAATCAGTTCGAAGCCGTTAGGAAATTTGTGGTAAGAGTAAGGGGGCAGGTGGTACTGAAATCCTTCTTCACCCCGGATTGCCGGTGCCAGAAAAAGAATGGCCAGAAACACCGGTAATATTTGAAAGATGCGTTTAGCTGCCATGGTAATTCTCCTGTTTTATTTTTCGAATTCTGTTCTCTATTGACGGGTGACTGTGGTATAAAGTTTCCACAATTTTGGAAGGGGTGCGATCGGCCAGATTCAAAGCGGCCAGTTTTTCCAGCGCCTGGGTAAAGGGCGCACCGGCGCCGGTCAGTCGGACGGCGAAGGCATCGGCCTGGTATTCCAGACGCCGGCTGAACCAGTTGTTCAACGGTTCGGAAACGGTTCCGTAGAGGAAAAGGAAAAAGCCCAGAAAGGGCAGGGCTTCCAGTTGAGTGGTTCCCCAATGGTGGTGGAAAAGCACCTGGCGGTAAGCCAACTGAACCAGAAACAGACCCACCAGCGAGGTGCCTGCACCCCAGGCGATGAGTCGGGGAATGTGCCGGTGAACGGAATGCCCCAGCTCGTGGGCAAAAATGGTGGTTATCTCTTCCGCCGTGAAATGTTCCAGCAGAGTGTCCCCCAGAATCACCCGCTTATTTCGGCCCAATCCCACCAGAGCGGCATTGGCTTTCCGGGTGGTTTTGCTGAGGTTAAAGCGGTAAACGCCCTCCAGCTTAAAATTGAACTTTTCCGCCAGCGTCCGGAAACGGTTCAAAAGCTCGGGATTGTCCAGCGGCTCGAAGCGGTAAAACAGGGGGAATAAAACCACCGGCGCCAGGTGAGTAAGCAATACCCCGAAAATCAGCAGAAACAACCAGATCCAGAACCACCAGCTGTTCGGGAAGGCGGACAACAGGTGGTACAGAACTGTGAGCACAATTCCGCCTAAAATCAATCCCACCAGCAGGCTTTTCAGTTGCTCCGCCAGCCAGCCAGTGACGTTCTGATTGGAAAGATTGAATTTTTTCTCCAGCAGGTAATCGGAATAAAAGTTGAGAGGGAAAAATAGCAGTCCGGCCAGCCCGGCCAGAAGGGCCAGAAAACAATAAAACTGAAAAAGGGGACGGGAGCTGCATTCCCGGGCGAGATCAGCCAGCCGGTGATTCAATGGCGAGAGTAAAAGCGCCAACCAGAGTAGCAACTGTATGGCCAGGCCGAGCAGCAAGAGTTGCAGTTTGCGGCGATTGTACTGTTTTGCAGCGGAGTTATTCATCGTCGGCCGATTCTTCGTCCTGGAAGTAAGGTTGCAGGAGTTGGATGAGCACTTCTAACTGCCCGATCATTTTCTTACTAAAACAGGCTGGATTGGAGGTGTAACAGGTTTCGTTGATGCAGGCGGAAACCGGTTCCCGACAATCCTGCTGGTAGTAGTAGGTGGTGGCTGGTTCCAGATGCGTTTTGATTTCTGCCAGGGTCATGGGGGTGCCGTTATTCCGGGCGGAGAGAAAAATGATTTCTTGCTCCAGAAAGTTCCGCAACAGTTTCAGCTCCTCCGGAGTGAAATCCTGAATCGGAAGCACGGTGGAATGGTTCTTTATCAGGGTAAGAAGAATTTGAGCCCGTTTAATCACCGATAAATTTTTCAGATCGTTCATTTTTTGTCTCGCCGGTTTTGGGTCCTGACATTTGTGAACCGGTGACGGCCAAGCGTTAATGGGTCGCTGTGTTTTTAGTCGGTAAAGCGATTTTCCAATTTAAAATGTTAAAATTCAGTCTAAAAGGCAAATTCTTTTTTTAACCGTTTCAATAATACGAAGCTCAAAAAGCCGATGATGGTTCCCGAGAGCAGGGAGTAAAGCACCAGGTAGGGCAGCAGCTGTAACACCAGGAGATTTTGAAAGAGAAAAAAGTACGCCACTAAAATCTGCCCCAGGTTGTGAAAGGCGGCGCCGGTCAGACTGACGCCCCAGAGGCCGAACCGGCGGGTCTGGTAGAGCAAAATCATGGACAGGACGGCGAGGGTTCCCCCGCCCAGCGAGAGGAAGAAACCCGGTGAAAGGAAATTGCCGGTAAACAGCGCTCCGCCCAGAATTCGGCTGAAGGTGACCAGCAGCGCAGCCAGGGGACCGTACCAGAAAAGGGCGATCAGGGTAGCGATGTTAGCCAGGCCTGCTTTAAGCCAGGGAAGGGGGCGGGGAACCGCCGCTTCGAACAGGAATAAAATTAATCCCATAGCCACCAGAGCGGCCAGGTGGGCATCTTCTCGCCAGAGCTTGTTACTGGGTAATGGCGTCAATTGATCCGGATTGGTCACGCTCGTTTTTCTCCTGGAGGTAAATAAGTAACTTTTTGGGTACGCAGGCAATGGTCTGGTTCAGATGGCTGATGTAACCGGTGTGAACGCAAATTTGCTTCAGGCAGTTGTTCTCCAGTACCCGGATTTTCCCCGGCAGGACTTGCAGTTTCACCGGGGGATTCCACTCGGTT
>JAJRXE010000172.1 GCA_024276455.1 Calditrichota bacterium | reverse complement strand
GGTAATATCTTCGGTTTGAGTCACGTCGCGGTCAAAATTGTACCAGTTCGAATTGCCGTTGGCGTCTTCCAGCTCGAAGGCCAGACCGTTGCTGTTGGGGTTGAATCCGCTAAAATAGGTGAAGTCGTCGAAATCGCGGACAACATTGTAGCCAAACGCCAGCACAAAGCTGCCTCGGATGGTGGGGAAAGGAAGAGCCAATCCGAACGAACGAAAACGGGTGACAGAGTTGGTGGTTTCGTTAAGATTATCAGCAAAGAGCGCTTGATTGGTGAATCGAGTGTGAGACAGGTCGCCGAAAATCTGGGTCTTTTTCACCAGGGCCAGCCCGGCGGGGTTCCAGTAGATGGCGCTGTAATCATCGGCCGCTGCCACCCCGTTAGCGCCCATTGCCAGGTAGCGGGCACCGAATCCCCTTTCATTCAGGCGAATGCGCACGGCATCGGCTGTACTTTGTGCCATTAAAAGGACCACACTTGTGAGTAATATTAAGATCGTGAATTTCGTTTTCATGGTTGCACCTCGCTTTTTTCCTCTTTCCATTGAAATTACCGTCGCCTTGGGGAACGGTTATGGCTGCTGCGCCGCGATTTACCGGGTGAATCGGACTTTTTGCTTACCCGGGCGGAACTGCTCTTCCGGTAATGGGTTGATTTTGAAGGCGCCGAATAGCTCGGGGTGCTGGGCGTACTGTACGATTTACTGCCGCGGGATTTACTGGGTTGCACCGCCCGGCTGCTTCCCGAAGCAGTCCGACTGGTTTTCGGAAGGGAAACCTTGGTCGTTCCCCGAAATTCCCGCGTAGAGCTGCGGCGGTAATAATTGGCTTCCCGAGAAGATTTCACTTTCGTCCGGTTGCTGGAACGGGGGGAATAGGTGGCGCTACCCCGGGTTTTTCGGCTGTCGGCCTTGCGGGTAATAACAGGTTCCGAATAATGGCGGCTGCGTTTGCTGGTACGTTCCGTGTAGGCTCCCGCACGGGAGTTCTGCTGGGTAGTCCGGTTCGTGTAGCTGCGGCGATCTGCCGGGTAGCGTTCCCGGGCTGTACCGCGCTTAATCTGGGGTGAAATGGTCTGGCGGCTGCGAGCGTTGTGCAGGGCGGTGCGCTCGTCGGTTCTTTTTCGTTCCGTTCGGGTCAGGCGCGTCGACTCCCGACTGCTGGCGGGGCGACGGACGGTTTCTTTGCTATTGATGAGGCGGGTGGTGCTGTTTTCGCGGCGAATATTCCGTTCCGGCCGGCGAATTGTTGTGCTGGAGCGTCTCTCGTCGCGGCGCTTGATTCCAGCGGAGGTTGCTGAGCCACGCCGGACAATTCGGCGATGGTCGGTGACCACCGTTTCACGGCGGCGATCCCAATCACGCCGTTTGTAATCCCGCGGCGGACGCGTCACGTAATCGCCCCCGTAAGGTGGGTAGTAAGGATCCGGGACCGGATAGTAAATGGGCACCGGATAGTACACCGGGTAGGGTACGTAAACCGGTGGTCCCCACCAGGGGTCGTACCAGGCAATGGGGTAGGGTGTCCAGTACACCGGTGGAGGAAATCCAAACCAGACATCCACATACCAGGGATCCCACCAATCGATGAAGCGGAAACCGGCTCCAATACCAAAATACAAATTCACGGACACGGTGGGAGCCGAAACATACTCTTCATAATAATACGGATCACAGGCAACATACCTGACACGCCGGACATAACCGGGATAATCGAAGTAAGTAGTTTTGACAATAAGCCGGCTAGGACGGAAGTGCAAGGTTTCTTCTACCACCAGTGGTTGCTCTTCGGAGTAATATTCTTCTTGATATTCGTTTTCGTACTGGTCGTATTCTTCGCTGTATTGCTCGGGTTCGGCAGCATAAGCCGTGGAGCCGGTGGCACTGTAACCAACTGTTTTAAAAGTAGTGTAGCACCCATTCACCAGGAACAAAAGAACGAGGCTTAAAACTACCAGACGGAATTTTTTAAAGAGTGTCATCATCTCACTCCTTTCTTTAAAAAGCTGTTTTACAAGTCTTTGAAAGCGAGTCATTAAGGGAAACGGAAAGGTGGAAACCAGCAAAACAAACGATTTTCCTGCCAGAGAAAACGGGCAGGTTTCCTGAAAAATGCTGAGACAAATTCCGCTGCTGAATATGATGAAGTAAAACAATAGTTTCATTTTTGTACCCCAATTCTTTTTTCTACCCTGAAGAGGTACAAATGGAGTGCCAAATTAAACGCCTACAATTTGATTAATTGTAATATCTTGTTATTTAACGAAATAACAATGTACATTTTGTGAGGAGAGACAGGACAAGGTAGTTAAAAGCGCAAACTATGTTAGCGCCAATAGTGCAAACAATGTTTGCGGTTTGCTGGATTGTTAGTTAGTGGCTATTTTATTCGGAGTCGATCAAAATAATTTTAACCGGGACGGCGGGAAAATGTCTTTTTAATCATTCTATGTCGTAAACCAGCTGTTTACCATAAGAAACCCCTGTAGACATTTGCTTTTTGAGAGCATGACAGGGTACAATTTCTCCATTGTTTACATAATTACCAACCTGCCAACAAATACTTCCACTGTCATCTAAAACTCTTACACACTCCGTGATGATTATTTTTTGTTGCTCTAAATATTCTTCAATTTCCAGTTTATCTTCGTAGGGTTTTCCTAAATTGTAAGGAGGAGAAGTAACAACCAATTTTACAAATTTGTCCGGGATCTCTTTTAATAAATCGAGAACATTTCCTTCGTGAAGAATGAAATCCGCCGAAGGATCGAAATTAGATGTAATTTTTATTTTGCTCATATAAAAATTTAAGAAAAAATTGTTTCTTTGACAAGGGAAGTATTTTGAATTGAATATAATAAAAAACGATAAAACGGAAAATCAAATTATCCAGAAAAGGTAAAGCTGACTAAAGGAATAGCTTTATCTTTTTGGAATTAATATTCAAGGCGGATTCCAAACAGAATCTGGCGGGGGTGATCCCAGAGTTGTTTGCCCAAAATGTCCCAGTAAGATTGCCCGTTTTCAAGATTCATCCGCTGGTAGAGATCGAAACCGGTGGCACTGACATGGCGTTCCCAGAATTCCCGGAAGTCGGAGCGGGTGATTAGCCCATCGTTGTCCGTGTTCCCCGTGGCGGTGTACACATTGATTTTATTGCGGGTGTTCAACACGTTTATTACCCGCACAAAAAAGGTGGCGTCCAGATGTTCGGTCAGGGAAATCGTTTTGTCGATGCGCAAATCCAGGCGGTATATCCAGGGAGTTCGGGAAGCATTGGTCGGTTCCAGAGGTTCTGCTTTTCTGAAATCGCGCATGTACTCAACGCCGGCCCCGTAAAAGGTCTGGGTATTCATTTGAGGATAAACCAGGGTAAAGGGATGTCCGCTGGAAAAAGTGAACAGCAGATTGAATCGGCTACGTCTTAAAAGAGGATTATTCTCGTCGTGGTCGAAATGACAAGTTAAATCTACCAAACCGGAATGACCATGAGAAAAATCGAGGGGATTGTAATCGCCGGGCAGGGGCTGGTTGAAGTAAACTTCCTGTAGGTGGGAGGTTTCATGGGATCCGGTGCCGCTGTTTTTCATGAAGGTGTATTGAAATTTTCCTTCCAAATTTTTGCTAAATTGGGAATAGGCGGTGACCTCCAATCCATAGTTGCGGGTTTTGTCGTAATTCGCCAGCAGCTTGTAGTAAGAGATATTGGTGTTCGTCGGGGCATACGGATGTCGAACGAGCCCAACCTGGTTCTGAGTTTGCCGGAAGAAACTGTTGACTTCCAGGCGAAGTTCTTTAGCAAAGGTGTGCTGGAGATTGAATTCAAAATTCCAGCTGGAAACCGGTTCCAAATCGAATCCGATGGGAGAAAGAAAAGGAACGTCTTCGAGAGGGATGAAAATCCGGGAGGAGTAAGCCACCCGGTTCCAGTAGAGGTAATCCAGGGGTACCGGTTGTACGAAACGGCCGACAAAAGCGGATAACACCAGTCCGGAGGGAAACGTTTTGCGCATCCCCAGACGAGGACTGAGCTGGGTGGTCGCTTTTCTTTTTTCAAATTGATCGAATCGAATGTAGCCGTAATCCCCGATCCGCGGATTAGTGGGATTAAGAAGGGTCCAATCATTAAGATCGAAGTAATCCAGACGCATTCCCAGTGAGAGATCTATTCCGGTAATTCGAAATCGGTCTTCCAGGTAAGCAGCGGCAAATAAAGGTTTTTTGGGTCCATTGAATCCATCTTCAATTTTGTTGCCAAAACGGTCGTAACCGTAATTGTGAGGACCGATGAACCAGTTCCAGACGTCTTCGGGAATTTCATTTTCGCTTTCCCAGCCATGGTATTCCATGACATAGAAAAGACTGGAATTGATTTTAAACTGCCGAATCTTATGTTCTTCCAGAGAGAGGCCAACCTGAAGGCGGTGGTTTGGGGCAAATTGGTGACTGAAATCCAGGGCAAGGGAGTATAATCTTCGTTCCAATTTTTGGTAGTAGGGATTGTTCAGGTATCCATTGGCGTAAAAGTGAAACGCTTCGAAATGGTAGATTTGTCCCAGGGAATTTCGTCGGGGAAGAATAACTTGGCCATTGGTTGCTTCAGCCACTCGCACACTGTCTGCCCAGGCTCGCCAGTCGTTCCCAAAGTAGTCGTCGTTCAACTCTTGAAAATTGTGAAAGTAACCCAGTTGAATCTGGTAGTAGGTCCGGGGCGTTAAACGGTGCCGGAATAATCCGGAGAATAGGATTTGTTTTCGCAGCCAGTACTGGTCGCGATTGTTCAAAATGTTCAGCATGGGAACATTGTTTTGGTAAATCTTTTCCCAATTGTAGATTCCGGTCAGGTGAAGTTTAAAGCGCGGGTCATCCAGGTGAATGGTGGAATTGGCCGACCAGCGATTACGACTGTTGTGGGGGGTAAATCCGTCCGGATATTGGAATAGGCTTACGGTGTCCCGGTATTGAAAATTTGAAAGCGTAATGGGAAGATTTTGGTAAGAAAATCCTTTACTGAACCGCTTTGCCGCGTCGCCAATGTTTTCGTTCTCTACTGCCATATAATAGCGCAAATTGGGTTTGAACAGCGGTCCGGAGAGCTGGGTAATCCAGTAATGGTCCCGGTAGGTGTAGGTGTCCAGGAATTTTTCTCCCTGATGGGCAACTTTGTCCGTCTGGAAATCCATCTGAAGCTGAAAATCCTTGCTCCCGGTTTTTAATTCGGTGAGGACTTGTCCGGCGGTGGCGCCACCCCAGCGGGCGGAATAGCCACCGGTCTGAGCCTGTACCTCCTGAATGGCTTCCGGGATGAGTGGAATGCTATTCCGGCGGGTAAGGGGATTCAGGGTGGATAGACCGTTCAGGTAAAATGTAGTTTCATCACTGCGACCCCCACGAACATGAATCTGCTCGTCCTGGTAAATGATGCCCGGCTGGTTTTCCAGGTAGGTGTCCAGCCCCCGCAAGGGCGAGCTGTTAATCTCTTCGCTGGTGATTAGATTGGTGACATAAGGCTCCAGAAAGTAGCGCCGGATTTCGGGTTGGGTTGAACCGTTTGGAAAGTGGAGAATGAGCAGGGTGGTGCGGTCGGCGGAAACCCGTACCCCGTGAATGGTAAGCGGTTCGCTATTCGGGAGATCAATCTGCAGAGTGTAGGTGCCCGCCGGAAGGTCCTGGAAGCGGAAGGTGCCGGTTTGGTCGGGGACAGTGTGGCGATCCCACTCCGGTAAAAATATTTGGACTTCAGATAATACCCGGGTTTCGGACTCTGTTTGAATGACTCCCAGAATTGTACCGAAGGTCTGGGCAAGCAAAATTGTGGGGAAAAAGACGAGGATAACCCAAATGGAGATGCGCATGGTGTCTTCTCTCTTGGAGGATTTTCGTTGATACAATTAATTTAAAACTGGAGGGAATTTTTGTCAAGGAAAAAATTGGTAGGGCGGAAAGGGCCTTAAGGCCCTTTCGCTTGAAGGGCTTTAAAGCCCTTTTACCGAAAGGCCGTTAACGGCCTTCCCGCGCGCTTGCCTTACACCTTCATACTCAACTTAATCCGGCCGCGCTCCAGATCAATCCCGATCACCTTCACCGTCACCACATCGCCCACCGCCACTACCTTGTGAGGGTCTTTCACATACTTCTCGCCCATCTGACTCACATGCACCAGACCGTCTCGTTTCACCCCGATGTCCACGAACGCCCCGAAATCCACCACGTTGCGCACCGTACCTTTCAAAATCATGCCCTCGCGTAGGTCTTCCAGCTTCAGCACATCGCTCTTGAAAATCGGTTTGGGCATTTCCTCGCGAGGATCCCGGCCCGGTTTTTCCAGATTCAGTAAAATGTCTTCCAGGGTAGGCTCGCCCACCCCAATTTCTTCCGCCAGGCTTTTCAGATCCACCTTTTGCTGCTGCAATTGGTAACGCAGGGTGCGCCACTCCGCCGGTTTGTCCAGGATGCCAAATTTTTTCAGTAATTTGTGGGTGGCTTCGTAGGATTCCGGGTGAATGGCGGTGTTGTCCAGCGGATTGTCGCCGTCCGGGATGCGCAGAAAACCGGCGGATTGCTGAAAGGCGATTTCCCCGATGCCGGGCACCTTTTTCAGTTCCTCCCGATTGCGGAATTTGCCGTGTTCGTCACGGTATTTAACGATGTTTTCCGCTGTACGGCTGGTGAGTCCCGACACATACTG
>JAJRXE010000171.1 GCA_024276455.1 Calditrichota bacterium | reverse complement strand
GCCCCAGGAACCCAGCCAGATGTTCCCCTGGGAATCTTCCAGGATGGCGTCGGCGGAGGACATGTTGGTCCACCGGTCGAGGTACTTGAAATTGCGCCACTGACCGTTCTCCAGCACGGAAAATCCTTTTTTCCGTTCCTCCTTCACTCGACTGGTGAGCACCCAGAGGCGGTTGCGGCTGTCCAGGTACACCCGGGAGATGTGGTTGTCGATGGGACTGTTGAACCAGAGGCGCTGTCGGGCGGTGAAGTCCCGCAGTCCCTTGTCCACCACCGAACCCCAGAGGTGAGCCCGATGATCGACGGCAAACGTAACCAGACGGTTGTAGGGAGCCCGGGCCAGCGCCCGAAACAGGTTCCCCTCCAGCCGGTACATGGTGGTGCCGTTGTCCGCGTAGAGAGTCCCGTCCTGCAGAACCAGATGTTTCACCCGCGCGGGACTCAAGCCGTTGCGGAAGGTGGTGAATGTGTCGGATGCATACTTGGCCATTCCGTTGTCGGTCCCGATGTAAAGGGTGTCCTCCGTGGCGAGTAAGGAAAAAATGCTGGCGTCCGGCAGGCCGTCTGCAACGGTCTGAAGGGTCCAGCTATCGGCCGCCTTCAAATTGTAATGTAAAAAATTGCTGGGGGCGGAGTACAACCCCACATCGCTGGCCACGAAAACCCGCATCCGGTAAACGGCCAGGTCCCGAAACTCCGTAAAATCCTGCTTGAAGTTCTGGAAAAAATCCTGAAAGAGGAACCGGGCCTGTTCCCGGTGGAAAAGGTACACTGCCACCATTTTTTTGGTGACCACCCAGAGGGTGTCCTGCTGTGCTTGAAGATTCACAATTTCGTTTCCGACCAGACTGCGGTCCTGGTAGAAGGTTTCCGTTGCCGGATGATAAAAAGTCAGGCTGCCCCCCTGAGTGCCCAGAATGACCGTCCCTTTTTCCGACCAGGTCAGAGTGGTAAAGTTTTGATCGGCGATTCCATCCGCGGCGGTTACCGTGCGGTGCTCCCCGGTGGTCAAATCGTAAATGAGCAATCCGCCTCCCGTCGCGGCGTAGAGGGTGTCTTCCCGGATGAGCAGGTCGCGCACTTCGTTCACATTGGTCATGACTTCCCAGTAAAATTGACCCCGAAGGAGTTGGGGAATCCAGATCAAGAAAAAAAGCAGGGTGAGTAATGTGTTTTGAAATCGCATATGTTAATGAACCTTTTGTGTTATTCCCTGGAATTTAGGAAAAGAAATTTTAAGCATGCTTTCTTCCCGATGGAAGAGATTTTTTAAATTTCTGTTGATTCGTTTTACACGAAATGAGGAATTTGGTTTCCCCGCAGGGTAAACGAAGAGAGACGAACGTAGGCCAGGCATCCCTGCTTGTCCGTAAACCTTTTGAGGAGCGACCGTGCGACGAAGGGAAAGGCGAATGGGAGAATCGGTGAACCGGTGAAACGGAGTAGGCCAAGCATCCCTGCTTTTCCTACCTCGTTTACCTTTTAACCAGCGAAATCGAATCAATTACCATCTTTTTGCAGAAACTGAAAATAGCGAGGGTAGCCTCGTGGGTATTGCTGGTAAAAGTTTCAACCGATTCGGGTGACCAGATCGGCCATTTCCACGGCGGTGAGGGCGGCATCCCAGCCTTTGTTACCGGCCTTGGTGCCGGCCCGTTCGATGGCCTGCTCGATGGTGTCCGAAGTAATGATGCCGAAAATAACCGGTACGCCGGTTTCCAGCGAGGTCAGGGCGACTCCTTTCGCCACTTCCGAGGCGACGTATTCGAAATGGGGTGTGGCGCCGCGAATAACCGCACCCAGACAAATGACGGCGTCGTAGCGATTCTTTTGGGCCAATTTTTTAGCCACCAGGGGAATTTCGAACGATCCGGGCACCCACACAATTTCGATGTCGTCTTCTTTCGCTTTGTGGCGGTACAAACAATCCAGCGCTCCCTCTAACAATTTGGAGGAAATAAACTCGTTAAAACGGCTGACCACAATTCCGAATTTTCGGCCTTCGGCAGACAGAATTCCGTGAATTTCCTTCGGCATATGTTTCTCCTTTTCTTCTCAGGGTTTTCGAATCTCGTCAATGGGAAACAGATGTCCCAATTTTTCTTTTTTGGTCAGTAAATAGCGGGCGTTTATTTCGTTGGGTTCAATCACAATGGGAACCCGTTCCACGATTTCCAGGCCGTAGCCCTGCAAGCCGACGATTTTACGGGGATTGTTGGTCATCAGGCGGATTTTCCGGATGCCCAGGTCCAGCAGCATCTGCGCCCCCAATCCGTAGTCCCGCAAATCGGCCTTAAAGCCCAACTCCTCGTTGGCTTCCACGGTATCTTTGCCTTCGTCCTGCAGCTTGTAGGCCAGAATCTTGTTGGCCAGGCCGATTCCTCGACCTTCCTGGCGCATGTAGAGTACCGCCCCCCGGCCTTCTTGTTCAATTTTCGTGAGAGCGAAATGGAGCTGGTCGCCGCAATCGCAGCGCAGCGAACCCAGGGTGTCGCCGGTCAGACATTCCGAATGCACCCGTACCAGCACCGGCTCGTCGGTAGTCACGTCGCCTTTTACGATGGCCAAATGGTGATCGGTGGCATCGAGCAGGTTTTCGTACAGGTACAGCCGGAAGTGTCCGTAGCGGGTGGGCAAATCCACGTCGGTGACCCGGCGGATCAATTTCTCTTTCAACCGGCGGTACTCAATCAGCTCGGCAATGGTGATGATGCGCAGGTCGAATTCCCGGGCGATTTCCCGCAAACGGGGCAGGCGGGCCATCTGGCCGTCTTCGTCCATGATTTCGCACAGCACCCCGGCGGGAGTTAGTCCGGCCAGGCGGGCCAGATCGACCACCGCTTCGGTGTGTCCCGCCCGTCGCAGCACGCCACCCGGTTTGGCAATCAGCGGAAAAATGTGCCCCGGACGCGCCAGATCCTCCGGGCGGGTCTTCGGGTCAATCGCCACCCGAATCGTGTGAGCCCGGTCGTACGCCGACACTCCAGTGGTGGTGCCGTGTTTGGCGTCGATGGTTACGGTAAAGGCGGTGCCGTGAATGGCAGTGTTCTGGTTCACCATGTATTCCAAGTCCAGTTCCCTGGCCCGCTCATCGGTTATGGCCAGGCAGATGATGCCGCGCCCATATTTGGCCATGAAATTAATGGCTTCCGGTGTGACTTTGTCTGCCGCCATGATGAAATCGCCCTCGTTCTCGCGGTCTTCGTCGTCCACCACGATCAGAATCTTGCCGTTGCGCAAATCTTCCAGCGCGGCTTCAACGTTCGCTTTAATCTTCTCAACCATTTCTCAAAAACTCCTTTATTGTCAATAACCCCATTTTCGCAAGGTCTCTATGGTTAACTTTGAGTGCGGCGACTGACCTAACAGCCGCTCCACGTAACGCGCAATGACGTCCACTTCGATGTTCACCCGCTCGCCGGTTTTCCGGAATTGCAGGGTGGTGTGCTTCACCGTGTGGGGAATAATACTGATGCCCACCCGATCGGGTTGCAACTGGGCGATGGTCAAACTGATGCCGTCAATCGCAATGGACCCTTCGTGAATGCAGTATTTCATGAGCTCGGGCGGCAGCTGCACCTCCAGGTAGTAGTTTTCGCCCCGGGGAAACCACTGGGTGATGGTGCCGGTGCCGTTCACGTGCCCCTGCACCAGGTGACCGCCCAGACGAGTTTCCAGGGTGAGGGAACGTTCCAGATTCACCACCCGGCCGGGAGTGAATTCGCCAAAGGTGGTCTTCTGCAGCGTTTCGCCCACCGCCTCCACGGTGAAACTGTGGTCGTCAATCCGGACGACGGTCTGGCAGGCGCCGTCGATGTTGACGGAGTCGTCGATCTGAAGGTCTTCCAGCACTTTCCGGGCGGTGACTGTTAAACGCAGGCCGTCCCGCATCCTTTCCACCGCGGCGATTTTTCCGATTTCTTCGATCAGTCCGGTGAACATTAGATTTTCTCCAACGCTTTTTCGAAGATGATCCGTTCGTCCAGAAAACCTTCCACCAGCGCCTGCTGGTCAATCACTTCGATGTGAACCCGGCGTAATTTTAAAGCGTCGGTTAATTGTTCCGTTCCGATTTCCTGGACGCTGTTAATGCCGGCTCCAATAATCATGGGCGCCAGGAAGACGGAGATTTTATCGAACAGTCTTTCCTGAATGAATGAGGTGAATACCTGACTGCCGCCCTCCACTAACACGGAAGCGATTTTCAGATTGGCCAGCCGTTCCAGAACCTCCGACAAACGGATCCAACCGTGTTCGTCCGCCCCCACCGAGAGCACCTGAATTTCCTGCTTCTGCGATTCCAGAACCCGGGGATGATCGGGTGGCAGGGTGGTGAAAATCAGGGTGCGTTCCTGCAGTCCGTCGGTGAGCAGGCGGGCTGTATTCGGGATTTGCAACCTTTCGTCCAGCACCACCCGATAGGGATTGCGGCCGGCGACTTCTCGCACCGTAAGCGAGGGGTCGTCTTTCAGCACCGTGTTAATACCCACCAGCACGGCGTCGTAAGTGGCGCGCCAGAGATGCACCAGCCGGCGGGCCGATTGGTTGGTGATCCATTGCGAATGCCCGTTGGAGGTGGCAATGCGTCCGTCCAGCGACTGGGCGATTTTCAGGTGCACAAAGGGGCGTCCGGTCTGGATGTATTTGAAATAGGGCGCATTCAGCTCGGCCGCTTCTTCCGCTAACAGACCCACCTCCACCTCGATGCCATGCCGTCGCAGCATTTGAATTCCGTTGCCGTTTACGTAAGGGTTGGGATCTTTGGTCGCAACGACCAGTCGCTTTATTTTTTCCCGGATTAATCGCAGGGAGCAGGGGGGCGTTTTTTTCTCCGGTATGGTGTGGCAGCAGGGTTCCAGATTGCAGTACAGGGTGGCTCCTTCCACCGATTCGCTGGCGTTTTCAATGGCCATCACTTCGGCATGTTTGTCGCCGTAACGCCGGTGGTAACCCTCGCCAATAATGCGTCCGTTCTTTACGATGACCGAACCAACCAGAGGATTGGGGGAGGTGTAGCCCCGGCCCTGTCTGGCCAGTTCCAGCGCCCGCTTCATGTAATCCCGATCGTTCAAAACTACCTACCTCGTTTAACGGTTCGTTTTTCGCGGGCTTTCAACAATAAAAAAGCCCTGAATGGAACGATCTTCAGGGCAGACCTGTTGACAGGAATATAATGCGCATGGTTGCATTTCGATCTTCTCCCATCCGGACTATACCGTCGGCACCGGAATTTCACCGGTTCAATCCCGTCGTTTTACGGGACTCGCGGGCTTTCACCGCCGGTCAGGAATTCCCCGCACAACTTCTTTGACTTTTTCGTCCAATTTACAGGATTCAACCGCTGAGTGCGCCTGAATCCCGGTGCGGGGTCACCTTGCCCCGAAGATCAAGCCAAATTTAGCGGTTTGAAGAGTGAGATGTCAAGCCATTTTAAAAAACGTTTCCTGGTGAAGTCGATCGAGAGCAAAAGGCGCTCAGGAGCGTTTTTCAATGTACTCGAGGGTGTCGAAGCGTTTCTGGTAAATTCCCCGGCGGGAACCCGGTAGTAGAATTTGCACGGTAAAGGTGTCCGATTCGGAATGGGCGAAGCGGGAGCGCAGCAGCGGGATTCCAACGTAAATGGTCGGATCGTCCCGAAATTTTAGATAAAATTGTTCTCCCTTGAGGGCATTAAGGCTGAATATCTCGTAAAATTTGTTTGGTTCAGTGAAACGCATGACAAATTCCCCTAACGTATTAGCTAATATTCTGAATAATTTCCAACGAAAAAACCCGGATATGGATGCCATATCCGGGTTTTCCGCGTCATTATTTTTATCGGTACACACTCTTCCACCAGAGGTAATGGTGCTCCTCCAGCTCGTTTTCCGGCGGCAGGGCCCAGAAAATAATCTTTTCGCCGTCTGCCATCCAGAAGCCGTGTTTGATTTTCGCGTAGGAGATTTCGTCCAACACTTCGTCCAGGCTAATGGTTTTGGTGCGTTTGGTCGGATCTCCGGCCAACTCCAGAATTGCCTGGGTAAAGTTGGTGGGATTGACATTGGGCAGCGGGGTGGCCATCCGGTCGGTGGCATCTTTCATTTTTAACACTTCTTCAATGTCCACGTCGTATTGGGTGTAGAAAATTTTCGGCGCTCCTTTGGAGACCGATTCCCGGGTAATGTAGTAACCGAATTTTTCCGGATCCAGGTTAGAAGCCACCACCAGCTGCAGGGGACAAATTTCCTGGTAAATTCGTACCCGCTTGGGCTGGTGAAAAATGGAGAAATCTTCACTCTTCGGCAATCCCAGCACCATGCCGTCCACGGTAACCAGGTAAAGTTCCTTAATGGCATCCAGGTCCACGTGTTCCAGTACCCGGTAAGACTTAATGAACTTGGTTTTTTTGGGAACGCCCGGAACGCCGGAGTCGGTGCGTTTCAGATATTCGTCTATCTGGAAATAATCGTTCCGATAATTGATGTCCACTTCCGCGAAAATCACCTTGCCTTTGAAGTGTTTGGGGCTTCCCACTGAATAATGTTTTCCGAATTCGTCGGGTTCCAGTTGCGAGGCCACCAGCGCTTCGTTGGGGTAAAGGATCAGATAGAGATGTTTCTTAAATTCCGCCATTGGTTGCTCCTTTTCTTACGGTGTATTCGTATGCCGGCGAAAAATATATTGACGTTTCCCGAATAAAACAAGGAGAAAAAAACGCCGCTTTTCCTCCCGGTGTGACCGGGGGATTAAGCAGCGTTTCGGTCGCCGAAAGAGGGAATATCCCCGTAATGTTGCTGAATTTCCCCGAACTGCTTTTTCATTCTCTGGGCTGGTAGGTTCCGGCTTTAATCTGGTTGATGGAACCGGGTTTCCCCAGAGGGAAGCCACTGGTAATTACGTAGCGGTCGCCGGGTTCCAGCAGTTGCATTTTAACGGCCGCTCGCTCGGCGGCAACAAAGAATTTGTGCACGTCGGTGTGCAGGTCGAAGAGGGCCGGTTGCACCCCCCACACCAGGGCGAGGCGGTAATACACTTCTTCTTCCGGCGTCAGAGCCAGAATGATGGCGCGTGGGCGGTATTTGGCAATGGCGGTGGCCGTGTATCCGGTGCGGGTGGCGGCAATAACCAGGCGCGCTTTCAAGTCGCAGGTCAGCATTACGGCCGAGTGCGCCACCGATTCGGTGAGTCCAATGGTGTCTCCGCGGAAAAATTCGTCCAGATTGCGACTGAAGGGGAAATTGGCCTCGGTGTAGCGGGCCACCCGACTCATCATCTCGACCGCCTTAACCGGGTATTTCCCGATGGCGGTTTCCTCCGAAAGCATGACCGCGTCGGTGCCGTCCATGATGGCGTTGGCCACGTCGGTTACTTCCGCCCGGGTCGGCCTTGGCGAATCCACCATGGAACGCAGCATTTGAGTGGCGGTAATCACCGGTTTTCCCGCCAGATTGGCTTTTTTAATGATCTCTTTTTGAACGATGGGCACCTTTTCGATGGGAATTTCCACCCCCAGATCGCCCCGGGCAACCATCAAACCATCGGAGGCGGCCAGAATCTCGTCCAGGTTGTCCAGCGCCTCGTGTTTTTCGATTTTGGCAATCAGAGGAACTTTTCGTCCCAGTTGCTCGCACAATTGGCGAGCCTGCAACAAGTCTGCAGCATTGCGCACGAAAGACATGGCGACCACGTCCACCCCGTGTTTCAGACCAAATTCTAAGTCCTGGCGATCCTTGTCGGTCAGGGCCGGCAGGGAAAAAGAACCGGTGTGAAAATTCACTCCCTTTTTGGAGGAAAGTTCGCCGCCCACAATGACTTTGCAAAACACCTGGGAGGACTCGATGCGGGTAATCTCCAGTTCAATGTCGCCGTCGGCCAGCAACAACCGGGCGCCCACAAACATGTCCTTGGCAAAATCGGGGTAATTTATAAAGATGCGGTTTCCCTGCGAGGGACCCTTCAGAGTGGGATCGAGAATGATTTCGTCGCCGGATTTCAGCAACAGGCTGCCCTCGGCAATGTCGCCAATTCGCACCTTGGGTCCGCTCAAATCCTGCAGAATCGCCACCGGCTTGTTAAGCTTCCGGCGGATTTCCTGAATTTTGGTAATGTTGTTTAAATGTTCCTCGTACGACGCGTGAGAAAAATTCAGACGAAATACGTTAACCCCGGCTTTAATCAGTTGTTCGATGGTCTCGCGGGAGTTGGAAGCGGGACCCAGGGTTACGACAATTTTGGTGCGTTTAAATTCCATGGTCTGGCCTTTTGCGTTTTAACGGACGATTAAGATGGAGCTGGGCACGGCGTGGGCCAGGGCCAGCGCGGTACTACCGATAATACCGCGGGTCTCCCCGGTTTTGCCGTAGGCACCAATTACCAGAAGGTCGAATTTCTCTTTTTCTACCGTCTCCTTCAGCACATCTACCACCACCCCTTCCAGAATCCGGGCTTCAAATTTCAAGTCCAGTTTGTCCGCCTCTTTGTCCAGCTTGGTAATGATTTTTTCCGCCTGCTTGCGCAGCTCTTCCAGTACGGTGAAATAAGGATTTTCGGGAGCTAAAATCTGAACCTCGTGAGGGAAAAAGAACACCCGTTGGTCAATCACGTACACCACGGTCAGTTTTGCTTGGTGATGTTTGGCCAGGTCCATGGCTTGTTTCGCCGCTTTCATCGAAAGAGGACTCCCGTCCACCGCTGCTAAGATTTTTTTGTACATCGTACTTCTCCTGTGTGTAATTTGGAAATCCAGAATTTAATACCCAAACGTTCGTTTGTTCAAACGATCGGTAAAAGAAAAGGTTCGCTAAAAAAGCGGGTTGGCACTTAAAATTCGAATTCCATGCTTTCGGTGGCCAGATAACTTTCGGGAAAAAGTTCGCGCGATTTCTCTTCCAGTTCGAGGAGTTCCGCGTCGCTGTGCTTGGGATCGTGGTGAAATAGCACCAATTTTTCCACTTCGGCCTGCCTGGCCACCTCGCAGGCCATTTCGTAAGTGCTGTGGCCGAATCCCTGAAACATCTCGTATTCCGGCCAGGAGTACTGGGCATCGTGGATTAACACCTGCGCTTTGTGTGCAAACCGGGCCAACCGTTTGTCTCCGTTCACAAACCCCTCGATATCGGTGGCGAAAACCAGGGATTTTCCTTCCGGAGATTGAATTTTGTAGATGTACGTTCCCCCTTTGGGGTGCGTGTAGTTGCGAAGGCAGGAAATTTTTCCCAACCAACCGGAAGGAATATGTTCCTCGCTCACGTGAAAAATGCGGAACTCGTTTTCGTAGAAAAAAACCTGCCGGTTTTCGCCCATTCCGTGAAAATGGAATCGAGCGGGGAGTTCGGCAAAGGTGACCGGAAAAATGACCGGACTCATGAGCGATTCCAGCACATCCTGGATTGAATGATTTAAAAATGGTGGCGAAATAATGTGAAATTCCGCCTGGGGAAAATAAATCAGGTTAAAATAAGGAAAGCCCATGATGTGGTCGATGTGCGCATGGGTAAAAAAGAGATGGATTTTGAAAATGTCCTGCTGATTCTCTTTGTTTTTCCATTGTGCAACCAGGTCGTGGCCCAGGTTGATGATGCCGGTTCCGGCGTCGAAAACGATCAGGTGTTTTCCGATGTCCAGGCGCAAACAGGTTGTGTTGATGCCGATTTTCGAATGCTGGCTGTTGGTTGGGGGGTAGCTTCCCCGGACACCATAAATTTTTAATCGCAAAATTCCCCTCCTGAAAGTCGCTTACATTTACTGGCTGGATTCGATCTTCTTGATTTCGTCCCGGATTCGAGCCGCCCGTTCGTATTCCTCTTTCTCTACCGCTTCCTGGAGCTCTTTCTTCAGTTTTTCCAGCCGGGAAGAAACCGTGGTTTCGCCTTCTTTGGTAGTCTCGGCACCCTGTTCAATCTCTTCCGGAACGTAACCGCCTTTTTCCATCACCTCTTCTTCCACAAAAATGGGGATATTCTCCCGCACCGCCAGCGCAATGGCGTCGCTGGGTCGGGAATCCACTTCGTAGAGTTCCATTTCGTGCCGAATATGAATGACCGCGTAGTAAGTGTTGTTTTTCAGCTCCGTAACCACAATGCGTTCCAGCTTGGCCCCCAGGGTCTGCAAAATACTCAGGGTCAAATCGTGAGTAATGGGGCGGGGCGGTTTAATATTTTCCAACCCCAGGGCAATCGATTGGGCTTCGTATTCTCCAATGATAATCGGCAGCGTCCGATCCCCATGGAGCTCTTTGAGGATCACGCCATTCGCCTGCGACTGGGTAATAAATAAACCGTTGATTTTTACTTCAATCATAAAATACCTCGGAAAGGTTTTAAACGGCTTCTACACCATCAATTTGAGGTAATTTTTCTCTCATGTAGCGTTCAATTCCCTCTTTCAGGGTCAGGGTGGCCATGGGACACCCGTTGCAAGCGCCCATTAAACGAATATAGACCACGTTCCCCTTCAATTCCACAAACTCAACATCGCCTCCGTCCATTTGCAAGGCCGGCCGGATGGCTTCCAGAAGCTCTTTTACACGTTCCTCAGTCAACATAAACGCTCCTTTTTATCTGTTCATTAAAATTAATTTATTCATTGTTATTATACTCTGCAAATTCCCTTTTGTTACTCTTCCTGTTCCGCTCACAAATTACGATGTTTTTTTAGCAATTACAATTTAGACTTTACGAATTGCACCGATTCTTCCGCAATGTCCTGGATCACTTTTAACACCCGCGCCTGTTCCGAGCGTAATTTACCGCTAAAATCTTCGTCAGATAAAGCGGAAATATTAGAGAGTATGTTCAGGCAGGCGGATTCGGCGGCAGAGCGTGCCATGATGGCCGCCCCGGCCGCGTCGCTCCAGCAATGTTCATTCCCGTGCAGGGTAATGGTTCGGGCGTCTTCCACCAGCACCTCGCAGCGCCGAAGAATGTCCATGGGAACCATGGCCGCCCGTTTCAAGGCTTCGGCAAGCACCCGCTCCCGTTTCGCCTGCTCCTCTTCGGTTTCCTGCGGTAACGCCCGGGCCGCGACGACTTCCTGGTACACTTCCCCGTCTTTCTGGGCTAACAGCAGGAATTCCTTCTCTAACTTTTGAGACCGTTCCAGTATTTTCTTCATTTCGCCTTCGTATTGCAAGTATTTCTTATTGCCAATGGTCGAGCGACAAACCAGCGCCACCAGGGCGGCTGCAAGGGCTCCGTTGAGTCCGGCAATGGTTCGGCATCCCCCGGTGGGAGCCTGGTCGTGTAGGTCCTGAAGTATTTTTTGAAACGTAGCCTGGTCGAACATACTTTAACTCCCTGTTAAACTGTAATTGTTCCGACTTAAAATTTACGAATGTCGAAGAATCCCTCGGTAAGAATACTAAATTCAGGTTCAATGAACGGTTCTTTTGCTAATAAAATAATTCCTGCCCGTAATTCCAAATATTTTTTGTTAATTTCTGAAAATTTTGAATCTTAACTCCGTTTCTTTTGGGGGAAGGTGCAGGAAATAACGGCATTCCCGCTTCAGGAATAATACCCTCCGTCTGGAAAAGCCGAGGAAATTAAATGAGGCCGAATTGTTTGGTCGTTTCCGCCGGACGAATTCTCTGCTTCTCTCTGTTTAATTCAACAAAATAGCTCTGTTCTCCACACGCAGTCTCTTCTTTTACCATCGTTTAAGAAAAGATGTTTCTTTATTTTCGCGTCCGGGGTGGAAAAATAGGCCCGTTATTTTTCGAGAGGTTGGATTTTTTCCAGAGAGAACGAACCAGTATGAAGACCGCCAGGAGCATTCCCAGCAAGACCGTGCCATATATTTCCGGAAAAAAATGAGCGGTTTCCAGGTAAACAATTTTCCCCTCGGCCAAAAAGAGAGATTGCGGGACACTGATGTAATAACTGTCGTTGTAGCGTTCCAGATTGGTTTCCTGACAGTGTCCCGGTAAACTTATTAGAAAAACCAGATTTTCCTTTCCGAAAAGCGGTCGGAAACGCCGAAAGGAAAATCCCTGCCCGGCAAGCTGGCGAAACAGTCCCGATTGAAACAGTCGGGCGTTCAAGATTAGCCGCAAATTGTATTTTTCCTGGTAAAAGGAACGGCTGTAACTGTAGTCGAAGAAGTTCAGTGTGTCTTGCAACAGGGCGATGTTGGTAATGCGAAGGACCAGCCGGGGCGGTTCTGCCGGATTGTCGGAGGTGAGGATGGTGGTGTGCAGCGCCGGATTTTCCAGGCGGTCGAGGGCTTGTTTCAACTCCAGGAAAAGAAACAGGTAATCTTCGTTCTGGTAGGAATTGTCTGGAAAACAGCGAATGGTGAGGGTGGAAGGCGAATCGACCTCCAACTGGAAGGTGGTGGCCCGGACGTGAAGCGGAGCGGCAGAGGCGAGCACCGTTAGACCAAGTAAAAACGCGAAAAAACGGCGGGAATTACGCACTGGTTAGCACCTCCCGGGCTAAGCGGACTCTGTCGGTAATGACGGCGCTGACCTTCCAGCGTCGCATCTGGTGCAAAATTTTTGTGTCGTTCACGCACCAGAAGCATAGGGGCTTGTTCACGGCTCGGAAGGCGGGGTAGTGCTCGATTAAATCCACCGAAGGATGCAGGATGTCGATGGAGCGGCTACCCGCTAAAATGCGCACCAGGGGCTGCCAGCGTTCGAACAACAAAGCGGTCGGAATGGCCGTGTTGCGGCGGTGCCAGAGCCAGAGGGCGTAGGGATCAAAGCTGGAAATCCAGACGTGTTCTTCCAGTTTGAAGCGCCGGATTAAAGGGGCGAGGTGTTCGAACAGGCGGGAGTAGTAGCGGAACCGATTGGACAGCAGTCCGGGGGACTTGATTTCCAGGTTGAAATAGGTTCCCGGCGGGGATTGGCCAAAAAGTTCCTCCAGAGAAGGGATTTGAATGGAAGGGGTGCGCCGGGAATGCAGAAAGGGAAAAGTCTGCAGTTGTTTTAGCGTAAACCCTCCGATTCGTCCCGGTTTTCCCATCAAGCGTTTCAGGGAAGCATCGTGAAAGACCACAATCTGGTCGTCTTTGCTCAAACGGATGTCCAGTTCGAAGCCGTCCGCACCCAATTCCAGCGCATCGTGGAAAGCCGGCAGGGTATTTTCGGGAATATCGACCGGAAGATGGGAGCCGCGATGGGCCAGAATCAGCGGCACCGGGCGGGACATCAGGGTGTGAAGGAGTGGTTTCATGCGACCTTACCGGGATAAAACGTTTTCGTACAGTTGAATATACTGGGGAATGATTTTGTCCACGTGAAAATTGTCCAGCGCGTACTGACGGGCACTTTGGGAGAGGCGCTCCAGCCGGGCAGGATCCTGAAAGAGAGCAAGAATGATTTCGCTCATTCGTTCCACATCTCCCACCGGCACGGTGTAACCGCTGATGCCTTCTTTAACCAGTTCCGGAAGGCCCCCGGCGTTGCTGGTAATGGCCGGAACCCCGCACACCATGGCTTCCAGCGCCGCCAATCCGAAGCTTTCCAGTTCGCTGGGCATCAGGAAAATGTCGGCGCTGGAGAGGAGCAGGTACACGTCGTCCTGTTTACCCAAGAAATACACGTCCTGGGCGATGCCTAACTCCCGGGCCCGGGATTCTGCCCGGGAACGTTCCGGCCCGTCGCCAATCATCAACACCTTCACCGGCATTTGCTGTTTGACCCGGTAAGCGACCTCGATGACGTCCACTACCCGTTTAACCGGCCGGAAATTGGAGAGGTGGGCAATTACCTTTTCGCCGTGGGGAGCAATCCGTTGCAGCAGTTTTTCGCATTTTCGCAGGTGGTCGGGATGATCTTCTATGAAATTGTAAATAACCTCAATCGGCCGGTTCGGATGGAAGGTCTCAATCGTCCGATCCCGCAGGTAACGGGAAACGGCGGTAACGGCGTCGCTCTGGTCGATACTGAATTTGGTGACATCCAGAAACGATGGGTCGCGGCCAACCAGCGTAATATCCGTGCCGTGCAAGGTGGTCACAATTTTCAGGGGATGGTACGCTTTGATCATTTCCCGGGCCAGGTACGCGGAAATGGCGTGGGGAATGGCATAATGGGCGTGCACAATGTCCAGCTGCTGATAACGGGCAATTTCGGCCATTTTGGTGGCCAGCGCCAGAGAATAGGGTGGATAATCAAACAGCGGGTAATTAATGACCTTCACTTCGTGGTAAAAAATACGATCGGAAAAATCTTTTAGCCGATAGGGCAGAGCGTAGGCCATGAAGTGAACTTCGTGGCCCAACCGGGCCAGATTCTTTCCCAGCTCGGTGGCCACCACTCCGCTGCCGCCGTAAGTTGGGTAACAGGAAATACCAATCTTCATAAAACGATTCCACTTTTTCTTCTTGTCATCTTCAAACTTAAGGGATTTCGCCCGGAGGTGCAAAAATATTTTCAGGAAAGTTGGAGTAAGGAAGTCATTCTTTTCCTACCACCGGCCTGATGGACGCCTCTCAGCGGGGCTTTGGGGGAAAATGCAAATGCCACTGACTACCTTTTTCTCCACGAAACGCCCGAAAAAGTGTGAAAAATGGTAAAAATAAAAAATTTTGGCGTTCCGTCAGGAACGCAGAAAACTTCACTCCGGATTGAATCCGGGGACTCGGTGAATGAACCTCCTCCTCTAAATTTCAGAAAGGAAAACAAACAGGCGCGGCGGCTTTCCGGATTTTACCGTTTTGGAATTTCGTCCTTCATCAGGCTGTGTCACGCATTTTACTGTAAGATACCACCTTATTTCGACCGGTTTTTTTGGCGTGGTAAAGGGCCCGATCTGCGGCGATAATCAGATCCTCGATCACCACCGCATCGTCCGGGTAGGTGGCCACCCCCAGGCTGCAGGTAAGGGTGCCATGGGGTTGAATCTCTTCCTGAGGAAATTTGTGTTTTTCAATCCGCTTACGAATGCGTTCTGCCAGTGCTTCGGCGCCCCG
>JAJRXE010000170.1 GCA_024276455.1 Calditrichota bacterium | reverse complement strand
TTCGGTGTAATGGCAGCCAATTATACCGGCTATTTACTTCCCTGGGACCAGTTGTCCTACTGGGCGATTACGGTCAGTACCAACATGTTGAAATACGTACCTTTAATTGGGGAAATGTTACAAAGGTTTATTCGAGGCGGCGAGGAGGTGGACGCCGCTACCCTAACTTCCTTTTACACCTTTCATACCGCCGTGATACCCGTTTTTTTAATCGCCGTGATGTTCTTTCATTTTTGGCGGGTACGTAAAGCCGGTGGGGTGGTTGTTCCCGATGGTCGATCTGAGAAGGAGGTGAAACGCCTTCCGGTATATCCCCATCTGGTGGCGCGGGAATTCGTGGTTGCTCTGGTGCTTCTGGCCATTGTTTTGCTTCTGGCGGTATTTTTCAATGCGCCTTTACAGGAAAAGGCTAATCCGGCCTTCAGTCCGAATCCCGCTAAAGCGCCCTGGTACTTTCTGGGTATTCAGGAATTGTTGGTACATTTCCATCCCCTATTTGCGGTGGTCATTATTCCCTGGTTGATTGTTCTGGGACTGTTTGTATTGCCTTATTTGGATGATTCTTCCCGGCAAACGGGAGTATGGTTTTTCTCGGAGCAGGGGCGAGCGCTGGTTAAATTTTCTGCTATCCTCGCCCTGGTAACGATCCCTGTATTGGTAGTCTTGGATGAGTACGGGTGGAGTGTGGCCGGTTTGCTGCCCCGCTGGCCTCTGGCTATTACCAGGGGGGTCGCTCCGTTTCTGATAATGGTTGTATTTCTTTGGGGATACATTCGGGGATTAAAGAAAAAATTTCAGGCGAGTCGCACCGAGCTTATTCAGGCGGTTTTTGTATTTTTGCTGGTAAGCCTGCTTGTTTTGACCGTGGTGGGAGTCTGGTTTCGCGGAGAAGGTATGACCCTCGTTTTACCCTTTTAGCAGGTTTTAGCGGTATTTAAAAACTATATTTCTCATGGTAGGAAACGGGGATGAAAAAGAAGGCGATTAAAAGGAGGCAACCTGGTTTCCGGGATTCGGGTAAATCCCGGCGGGATTTTTTTAAGACTATCTGGAAGGGGCTGGGTGTTCTGGCGGTAATAGAATTTGGTGCGGTGGTGATTGCGTTTCTCAGGCCGCGGAAACAATCGGCTACCAGGAGCGCCCAACCGCGTTTTCTGATCGCTGGAAAAGTGGAGGACTTTGTGCCGGGGAGTGTGACATCCTTTCGCAACGGTTTCCTGTATCTGGTGCGCTTGAAGGACGGCGGTTTCCTGGCCATGTCTTTGCGTTGTCCCCACCTGGGTTGTTCGGTAGAGTGGAATGGCGAGAAGCAACAGTTTGTCTGTCCCTGCCACCACTCCCGGTTCGACAAGTGTGGCAACGTAGTGACTCCACCGGCCACGCGTGCCCTGGCGCTTCACCCGGTAGTGATTGAACAAAGAGTAGTGAAAGTTAATCTGACAAAAAAGATTCGGAGGAAACGCTTTCAACCTTCTCAAGTAATGTATGGCTGATTGTTTCGGTGTACTGGTTATTAAAATTTTACATTGAGAATTCATGGTTTTTCCGAATCACCCTTTTCAGGGATTGAGTGACTATAAAAATTAACTGATTATGATGAAAAACTGGAAAATCGTTGGATTTGTTGCTACCGTTGTGATTGTGCTTTCTGTACCGCTTTACCTGCTTAAGCAGAATTACATGAAAAAAAATAATCCGGCTGAATTGTCCGCTCGAGCTACGTATGTTGGTAAGGAAAAGTGCATTGATTGTCACCGTCGAGAATACGACCTCTGGCGCGGTTCCGATCACGATTGGGCCATGGCCGTGGCTACCGACAGCACCGTTCTGGGCGATTTTAACAACGCGGAATTCGAATACAATGGCAAGGTGAGTCGCTTCTATAAAAAAGATGGCCGGTTTTACGTGTTCACCGAAGGCCCAAACGGTAAATGGGGCGAGTTCGAAATTGTTTACACCTTTGGCGTCCGACCACTCCAGCAATACCTGGTGCCTTTTCCCGGAGGGCGTTACCAATGCCTGCCCCTTGCCTGGGATACCGAGAAGCAAAGATGGTTTAATCTGGTACCGGCCGTTTACCCGAACGAGGATGTTACCCCGAACAACTGGCTTCATTGGACTAACCAATCCCAGAACTGGAACGGTATGTGCGCGGAATGTCATTCCACCAACCTGCAGAAAAATTATGATTTGAGAACCGATCAATATCACACTACCTGGTCCGAAATTAATGTGAGTTGCGAAGCCTGCCACGGGCCCGGCTCCGCACACCTGGAGTGGGCGGCGCTGCCGGAAATGGCCCGACCGCAGGACACTAACTATGGTCTGGTGGTCCAAACAAGTGATATCGACAATAAGCAGTATGTGAAGCTGTGCGTTCGCTGTCATTCCCGTCGATCTTTCTTTGATAAATTCCAACCTGGCGATTCGGAAGTGCTAAACTATATGATCCCGCAATTGCTCCGGGCACCTTATTACTTCCCCGACGGTCAGATCCTGGAAGAGGATTACGTGCATGGATCCTTTGTGCAAAGCAAAATGTACGACAATGACGTGCGTTGCAACGACTGCCACGATGTGCACAGCGGTAAACGAAAGTTCGAGGACAATCGTCTGTGCCTGCAGTGCCATCGAGCGGATTTGTACGACACCTTTGCGCACCATTTCCACAAGAAAGTGGGGGAAACAGGCGAGCCGCTGATGCTGGAAGGTGGCCGAAAAGTGGTACAGGTAGGTGAAGGAGCTTTGTGCGTCAACTGCCATATGCCTGGGCGATACTACATGGGAGTGGATTTCCGTCGCGATCACAGTTTTCGCATTCCTCGACCGGATCTGAGCCTGAAAATCGGCGTTCCCAATGCCTGCACCCAGTGCCACACTGATAAATCGGACCGTTGGGCGCTGGACTATGTCGTAAAGTGGTATGGGGAGAGTTTTACCACACGTCCTCATTTCGGGACTGTCTTTACGGCCGCAGAGGAAGGAAAACCGGAGGCTCGGGAGGGATTGATCCGAATCGTTGAGGACGATCTTTTTCCGGTCATCGTTCGGGCGACCGCGGTGTCGTTACTGGGAAATTATTCGGATCCGGAAAGTCGAAAGGTTATCCGTCAGGCGTTGAGAAACCCGGAATCTTTAATCCGTTACGCAGCCGTCCGGGTCTATCCGGGGCAACAGCCCAGTGAATGGGTGCAAGATGTTGCGCCGTTGCTGAATGATCCAGTCCGAGCGGTACGGATGACTGCCGCCATGCGGCTCACCCTGGTTGCTCGGCAATTCTTGCCGCCTAAGTATCAACCATCCTTTCAGAGTGCCCTTACCGAATATCGACAGGCAATGGAATATCTGGGCGACTTCCCTTCTTCCCGGCACAATCTGGGTAACATGTACGCAAATTTAGGCCAATTGGAAAAAGCGGCTCAATTTTACCAAAACGCTCTTAAAATAGATCGGCAATTGTTTGGCACGAAAGTCAATCTAGCACTGGTGTACAACCGTTTGGGAAAAGCCGCTGAAGCCGAGAAACTGCTCCGCGAGATCATTCAAAAACGTCCCTGGATGATCGAAGCCGTCTATTATCTGGGATTGTTGTTGGCCGAAAAAAAACAGTATACAGAAGCCGCCCAGTGGTTGGAAAAAGCGGCCCGGGACCCCAACGCGAATCCTCGTATTTTTTACAATCTGGGGCTGGTGTACCAGCAAGTGGGACAACTTACCCGAGCACGAAAAATCCTGGAAAAGGGATTGCGTTTGTATCCCAACGATGCCAGTATCCTTTACGCTTTGGCCAGTCTTTATCTGAATATTGGACAGCAGGAAAAAGCTCGCGAAATCGGGAATCGGTTAAGGAAATTGTATCCCGAGAATCCTCTGGGGCAACAAATTCTGGATTATCTGGAAAAAATGAAACAATAATAAAGGTCGGTTAGGAAAAAAACAATAATGCCCGCAACATCTGTTTTTCAAATGGTTTTTCACACACACTATCACTGTTCAGGGAAACGGCTTTTCATTTTTGTGTCGCTCTGGCTTTTAATTTTCTTGTTTCGAGCACTTCCCGCGCAAGTGGAAAATCAGGTTCAGGGTACCTATCAGATGTATTATTCTTTAAAGGAACGGGTGCGTCTGGAGGGGGAAGTGGGTAGCTGGAGCAATGTGGAAAATAAAGATTGGAGTGTGTTTTACCTCAAACCGGGTTTTCAATACTGGTTGCGACCCTATCTGAACTTGATCGGAATGATGGATTTCCGTTACACCTGGCAACGAATATTGGACAATCTATTTGAAGTCCGACCCTGGGTCGGGGGACGCCTGTTGTGGCCCACCTTCCGGGACTTCTCTCTAGACCATCTGGTTAGGGCGGAGATGCGAATAGTAAGTTACCGCGGCTCTCAGAAGGAAGATGATTTCGACACGGCAGCCCGTTTACGCTATCAATTGCAGCTCAAAACCCCAAACTACGGTTTCTCCTTTCTGAAAGGGCTTATTTATGGTTTGATTTCTTACGAAATTTTTCTGAATTTAGGAGAAACCGTTGAAGAGCGCTTCATTAATAGCAATCGCCTTCGATTGGGTTTGGGATATCGATTAAATCGCCAATTTATGTTCGAATTTCTTTACACTCGTCAGAAATCTCGAAATTATATTACCGAGAATTTCAGAGAAGACCAGAATGTATGGCAACTGAAAATAAAACATTTTTGGCGTTTAAGCAGTTAGTTGATGTGTTGAGAGTTCAATTGGGTTTAATTTAATTACTTAATTGTTGATAACTAAGGTGAGGTTCCGGTGAAAACGGTGTTACAGGTTTTTTGTGTGTTTTTCCTTGTTGGTCTGGTGGGGTGCTCCAGCCTTACAATTTATCGAGATTTTGACTCCGACATCGATTTTAGCCAATATCGAAAATACGTCTGGCTCACTGGCGACTCTATCCCCGGGAATCAGCTGTCACGTAACCCTTTAATGCAGAAAAGGGTGAAAGCCGTAGTGGACAGTATCCTGGCTGCGAGGGGGCTTCAAAAAGTGGAAACGGAAAGGTTGGCCGACTTGATGGTATTGGTATATAGGGGGATTGAGGAGAAAATAGAGATTGAAGATTGGGGAGGTCGGGAACGATACAGTCCCAGCTGGAGGCCGGTAGACGAACAGCTGGTAACGGTCGATCAATATGAAGAAGGCACGCTGACTATTGATTTTGTTGATTTGAAGAGGGAACAGATGGTCTGGCGGGGAATGGCAAAGAAGGTGCTCCCCGGAAATCGGGATCCCCGCAAAATGGAGAAATTAATTAAGCGAGTAATCGAGCAAATTCTTTCTCCGTTTCCCCCGGTTAAAAAATAAAAGGGAAATGAGTTGGATCCTTTTCACAGGGAAGTTGTTCTGACCTAATATTTACTTTATCCGGTGAATCGTTGGATGAACAAAGGGGCTTTTTTCGGATTTATGAAAAGATTTTTTTCATGAGGACAAAATAGCAATTCTTTTCCCCCGTTGCCGTTATATGGAAAGTCTGTTTGGCAGTAGCGAGCTAATTAGAACGGTGACCATCCGGGTATTTCGAGATTCTTACGGGACGAGA